>DBMH01000037.1 GCA_002297645.1 Rhodanobacteraceae bacterium UBA703
TGATCCGGCGGCGTGCGTCGATCCGGGAGTTCGCGGATCAGGCCGCCGCGCGCAGCGCGGCGACGCGCTCCGGAATCGGCGGATGGCTCATCAGCAGTCGGGCGAGACCGCCCTCGCCGGAGATGCCGAAGGCCTGGATCGCCTTCGGCAGGGTGTTCTCGCCATGGTTGCCGGCGAGGCGCTCCAGCGCCGAGATCATCGCCTGCTTGCCGGCCAGTCGCGCACCGCCCGCGTCGGCACGGAACTCGCGCCAGCGCGAGAACGCCATGACGACCAGCGAGGCGAGGAAGCCCAGCGCGATCTGCAGCACCATTACGATCGCGAAGTAGGCGAAACCGCCGCCCCCTTCGCCGTCGCGGTTTCCGCTGAGCATGCGGTCGACCACGGTGCCGATCACCCGCGCGAGGAAGATCACGAAGGTGTTGAGCACGCCTTGGAGCAGCGCCATCGTGACCATGTCGCCGTTGGCGACGTGCGAGATCTCGTGGCCGAGCACGGCCTCGACCTGCTCGCGGTCCATGCTCTGCAGCAGGCCCGTGCTGACCGCCACCAGCGAACTGTTCTTGCTCATGCCGGTCGCGAAGGCGTTCATTTCGGGGGCTTCGTAGATCGCGACCTCGGGCATCCGGATGCCCGCCTTGTCCGCCTGGCGGCGCACGGTATCGACCAGCCAGGCCTCCGTCGGGTTGCGCGGCTGCGTGATGACCTGGGCACCGACGGACATCTTGGCGATCCACTTCGACATCGCCAGCGAGATGAAGGAGCCGCCCATGCCCATGACGGCGGCCATGATCAACAATCCCTGCAGGTTGATGCCGCCCCGGCGGTAGGCGTAGACGTCGATGCCGGTCAGCTTGACCACGATGGTCAGGAGCGCCATCACCGCCAGGTTGGTCAGGATGAAGAGAACGATGCGCAACATGTCTTTCCTCGTTTTCGAAACGTCGAGCGGGGACCCGCGATACCGGAGCGCCGCGCGATGCGGCACTCCGCGCCACCTGAATGGGCTCCCCGGCAGGCGTTTCAAAGCCTATCCTGTTTGCCCTGCGATCACGAGCCGCACCTTGGACACCGCTCGATGCCACGGGTTCCGGCCCCGACCGCCCTCCCCATGACGACGAGATACCGCGGACGCTTCGCGCCGTCGCCGAGCGGCCGCCTGCATTTCGGCTCGCTGGTCGCCGCGCTCGGAAGCTGGCTGCTGGCGCGGGCAGCGGACGGCGAATGGATCGTGCGGATCGAGGATTTCGACCGCGAACGTACCGTGCCCGGCGCGGCCGAGGACATCCTCGCGACGCTGCATGCCTTCGGCCTCGACTCCGACACGACACCGGTCCGCCAGAGCGGGCGCGGAGCGCTGTATCGGGATGCATTGGGGCGCCTCGCCGGCGCCGGGCTCGCCTATCCCTGCCGCTGCAGCCGCAGCGATCTCGCCGCCTTCCGCGGCATCCACCCGCCCGCCTGCGTCGCGCGCGGCGACGATTCGCGCCCTCCCGCCTGGCGACTGCGCGTGCCGGACGAAACCATCCGGTTCGTCGACGCGATTCAGGGTGAACAACGACAGGATCTGCGCCGCGAAGTCGGCGACTTCGTCCTGTGGCGCATCGAAGAGGCCGCCGCCTACCAGCTCGCCGTCGTGGTCGACGATGCCGCGCAGGGCATCACCGACGTCGTGCGCGGCGCCGACCTGCTCGATTCGACCCCGCGCCAGATCCTGCTGCAGCGCCTGCTCGACCTGCCGACGCCGCGCCACGCGCACCTGCCGCTCGCCGTCGACGGATACGGCCGCAAGCTGAGCAAGCAGGAGCAATCGCTCGCGGTCGACGCCACGAATCCCTTGCCTGCCCTGCGCGCAGCACTCGCCTTCCTCGGCCAGGCGACGCCCCGAGGCGGCAACGTCGAGGCGGTACTCTCGCATGCGGTCGCCGCCTTCGATCCGGCTCGCATCCCGCGTGCGCCGTCCGCGCCGGCACCATATGCCGCGCTGCGGAAGGACGTTTCATGAGGCTGCGTGCACAATCGAACGCAATCGCGCCCACGTTCCCAACCCACGCAAAGGAGCAAGAGTCATGACGACGCGCGTCGCCCTCGTCACCGGTGGCACCGGCGGAATCGGTACGGCCATCTGCCGCCATCTGGCGAAACTCGGCCACAAGGTCGCCACCAACTATCGCGACGAGGCCAAGGCCAGGACCTGGCAGGAGGCGCAGCGCAAGGACGGTTTCGAGTTCGCGATCGCGCCCGGCGACGTGGCCGATCCGGCGACGGCCGAAGCGATGGTGCGCGACGTCGAGAACCAGCTCGGGCCGATCGACATCCTGATCAACAACGCCGGCATCACGCGCGACACGACGTTCCACAAGATGAACGCCCTGCAATGGCAGGAGGTCATCAACACGAACCTCGGTTCCTGCTTCAACGTGACGCGCCCGGTCATCGACGGCATGCGCAACCGCAAGTGGGGCCGCATCGTGCAGATCAGCTCGATCAACGGCCAGAAGGGGCAGTACGGCCAGGCCAACTACGCCGCGGCCAAGGCCGGCATGCACGGCTTCACGATCTCGCTGGCGCAGGAGAACGCGAAGTTCGGCATCACCGTGAACACGGTCTCGCCGGGCTACGTCGGCACCGACATGGTCATGGCCGTGCCGGAAGACGTGCGCGCCAAGATCGTCGCGCAGATCCCGATCGGCCGCCTCGGTGAACCGGACGAGATCGCCTACGCGGTCGGCTTCTTCGCCGACGACCGTGCGAACTGGATCACCGGCGCGAACCTCGCCATCAACGGCGGCCAGTACATGGGCTGGTAGGCCGGTTTTTCCGGCGAAAAAAAGGCCCGGAAGTTCCGGGCCTTTTTTTGCGACTCCCGCCCGGGGCGCGAGCCGATGCTACGGATGACCGTTACGGCGTCCCGTCGAAACCATCCTTGAAGATGGTGTCGTCCACCTGCACCTCGAAGGCGCCGATGTCCGCCGCCACTCCGACGACACGAGCGAAGCCGGTGCCGCGCTGGTCCGTGGCGAGTGCCGCGACGTTGTTGCCGGCATCGATGGCGGGGCTTCCGGCCAGCAGTGCGTGCGTCATGGTCGGTCCGCCGTTGTCGGCCAGCGGCCCGAGCAGCGGACTCACCGACAGCGTGTCACCGGGCAAGGTCCCGTTCGAATTGCCGACCAGGTTGTTCGCACCGGTGATCGTCGTCGACGGGCCGACGCCGAGATCGATGCCGTACGTCACCGATGTCGCCGCCACGTTGCCGAACAGGATCGAGCTGTCCAGCGTCATGGCCGCCGCCGTCGTCACGATGCCGCCGCCTTCCGCGAGGGTGTACGCGCTCGGCGAGGTATTGGCCGACGACGACTCGTTCAGCGTGACCGTGCTGTTCTGCAGGGTCAGCCCGCCCACCGCGAGCACACCGCCGCCCTGGGTCGCACTGTTGCCGCTGATGGTGGAGTTGGTGATCGTCACGTTGCCGGGACTGAACGCGCCACCGCCCAGACCACCGCCGGGGTAGTTCCGGCAATCGTCGGGATTGTAGTAGTCGCAATAGATGTAGCTTTCGTCGGCATTGACCTTGTTGCCGGAGATCGTGCTGCCGACGATCGTCAGGCCGGCCTTCGCGTAGACACCGCCACCCACGCCGTCATATTTCGTGCTCGTCGCCGAATTCCCCGAAACGGTCGATCCGGAAAGCGTCACGCTGCCGTTGGAGAAAATGCCGCCGCCGCCCGCATATTTGCCGCTGGCCGAGGAGTTGGTGACGGCCGAATCGGTGAGTACCAGGTCGTGACCGGTTTTCGTCCAGATCGCGCCGCCGCCCGCGCCTGAATAGTAGCCGTTGGTCATCGTCAGCCCGCTGATCGACAACGTGCCGACGGCTCCGTCGGCACCGGAGCCGAAGAAGTCGAACGTCGTGCCGCCGCCCGCGGCGTCGACCGTCAGCTTGGACGCACCGGGACCGACGACCGTCAGATTGTCGACGTTGACGGAGATGCCGCCCGACTGCAGCGTGATCGTGCTGCAGCTCAGCGTGGTCAGATCGACCGTGTCGCCGTCCACCGCAGTGGCAACGGCGTCACGAAGCGTTCCCGGGCTGCCGTCGTCGTCGCAGGAACTGACCACGATCGTCCCCGCGGGACGCGCCGGCGCCGGACGTTGGTGAGCCTGCCGCTCCTGGAGCGCCTGATAGATGTAAGGACGCAGTTCGGGACGAACGCGATCCGGATTCATCTTCGCCAGGTGGGCATTCGCCAACCTGGCGTCGACGCGCGGATTCGCGGCGACCGCCGGTGTCAATCCCATTGCTCCGCCCGCACCGACGGAAAATGCCAACGCAAGACAAGCCGCGAGCGGCTTGCGCGTGAGGCCATCGAAACGATTGCTTTTCATGTCCTTTGACTCCCCGTTCACAAGTGGAATTTCCGTTGATCCGCAATGAAAGATCGGAACGTCGGATCAACGCCACGAAGCACTCCGTCAGGAGTGTCCTTGCCGAACATCCAGCCCGGAGGACATATCGGAAGTGCCTCTTCGGGAACATAACATCAGTTACTGCGGCAAGGGCACCCCGAATCACGCACCATACGCCGCCGAATGCCGGCATTCCGAAAGGTCGGAAATCGCGCTGCTCGAAACTGGTGCGGTGCCGCACATTCTGATAGCGTTAAGGAATGACCACGCCGCGCATCATCAAGAAGTACCCGAACCGTCGGCTCTACGACACGGAGATCTCGAGCTACATCACGCTCGAGGAAGTGCGCCAGCTCGTCCTGGACGACGAGGAGTTCGAGGTCCGCGACGCCAAGACCGGCGAGAACCTGACCCGCTCCGTGCTGCTGCAGATCATCTCCGAGTACGAGGAGCGCGGGCAGCCGATGTTCACGACCAAGCTGCTGTCGCAGATCATCCGCTTCTACGGGGACTCGCTGCAGGGCTTCATGGGTGGCTATCTGGAGCGCAGCCTGCAGATCTTCCTGGATCAGCAGCAGCAGTTCCGCAGCCAGCTCAGCAACATCCTGGGCCAGACGCCGTGGTCGATGCTGAACGACCTCACCGAGCGCAACATGGACATGTGGAAGTCGCTGCAGCAGGGGTTCCTGACCTCCGCCGCGAACAGCATGCGCCACACGCACCCCGATCCGGCCAAGGCGAAGAAGGACCCGAAGTCCTGATGCCGCCGCGCGTCCGGAGGATGGTGCCTTGATGCCACCTTCCTGCCCCGCGCACTGCACCGCAACATGATCCTCCCGCGCCGACGGCGCGGCACACGAGTGGAATCCCGAAGATGAGCAAGCGCGTCGCAATCGTCACCGGCGGCATCGGTGGCCTCGGCACGGAAATCTGCAAATACCTCGCCCGCTCCGGACGCTTCGTCGTCGCCGCCGATCTCGCCAGCCGTCCCGAGCGACTCGAGGAGTTCCGCCGGGAAACGGCCGAATTCGCCGACTCGATTGCCTTCGAGCCACTGGACGTCGCCGATTTCGGGGCCTGCGCCGATCTCGTCGAGCGCATCGCGAAGGACCGCGGCCCGGTCTCGATCCTCGTCAACGCCGCCGGCATCACGCGCGACACGTCGCTGCGCAAGATGGCCCCCGAGCAGTGGATCGACGTGCTCAAGGTCAACCTCGAGGGCGTGTTCAACATGTGCCGCCACGTCGTCGACAGCATGACCACGCAAGGCTTCGGCCGCATCGTCAACATTTCCTCGGTCAACGGCCAGACAGGGCAGTTCGGCCAGACCAACTACTCCGCCGCCAAGGCCGGCATGCACGGCTTCACGATGGCGTTGGCGCGTGAAGTCGCGCGCAAAGGCGTCACCGTCAACAGCGTGTCGCCTGGCTACTGCAAGACCGCGATGGTCATGGCCGTCCCGGAGGACATCCGCAACCAGATCGTCGCGGACATCCCGGTCGGGCGCCTCGGCGAGCCGAGCGAGATCGCGCGTACCGTCGAATTCCTCACCGCCGACGACGCCGGCTTCATCACTGGTGCGAACATCCCGGTCAACGGCGGCTACTTCATGAATTACTGAGGAGAAGCCGGCCGCGCAGCAACAGCGAGACTCCGCCCGCCATTGCCGTCGTCCGCCCCCTTCCCTTTCCGCTCAGTGCGTTCCGCGACGACCCCGCAGGCGCACTTCGAGCCGCAGGCATGCGCCTCTTCTGCTGGGACCCGGCCACGGAACGACCTTCCCGCCTGGGTCAGCCAGCGCGCTCGTCGAGCGAGCCACGCATTCGCCTCGCACCGTACTAGCGGGCCCGGCAGCCTTCGCCATACCAGAATCCATCCAAGTCCAGCTCCGCCCCTGGGCTCGTGGCCCCGCACACCGGGTAGCGTTCATCGCCGCTGCGCTTGAGAGCGAGCTCGCGCAGGCGAGCCTTGCGTTCCTCGGCCTGCGCCTTCCTGTCCTCCTGGCGCTGCCGCTCCTGCTGCTCCGCATACTCCCGCTTCTCGTCGGATCGCATCATGCAATCGGCAAAGGCATCGGTGCCTTCCCGGTAGCCGTACTCCGAACAGCGCGTCTGGTCCTCTGCACGGTGCTCGGCCCGGATCCGGGCAGGATCCACGCATCCGCACAACGAGATGCACGACGCCATCGAAACGCCCAAAGCCACGAATTTCATGTCCTCTCCGAAAGATCGACGACCGCGCGGATCGACCGCTGCATTCTAGATCCGCGATCCATGGGAGCCACATGAATTCCGTTCGCCAAGGCAGGGCCTGTCTTCAGCGAAGCGCTCGATCGGCACGCTCATCGCTCTCCTTCGCACGGTGACGACGTCAGTAGTCGTAGCCGTCGATGAACAGGAAATCCTCCGCCGTCCGCACGCAATCGTAGGTCAGCGGGTGGCGCGGGCCCGTCTCGACGACCTCGAAGTCGGTGACTTTCGGAGCCGGATTGCCGTCGACGAACGTCCTCGGCGACATACCGAGGGCGGCCCATTTCGCCGTCGTGTAGCGGTCCGATTCGCCGGTCAGTGCGATGTTGCCGCCGTCCGACAACACGATTCCGTAGCGCTGCATGGTACGCAGCAACACCTTCGCGGCGGGGCCGTAGCGACTCAGGTCGAACCCCGCCTTGAGGCGCAGGCGCGAACCGTAGGGTACGCTGCCTACCGGCCCGCTCGGCGCTCCGGCATGCGTGGCGGGATGCACGTAGGTGCGCGCCGCCATGCGCGCGTTCGGCAGGACGAAGCGGATCGCATGCCCCAGATCGCCGTCCGCCGGAATCGCCGCCGCGACGTCGTCGGCATTGAACAGCAGCGGAGCGACCGGGAAGCCGGCGGCATCCGTACTCGTGCATTGCTCCCCACGACCGTGGCGTGGATACGTGCGGCGCAGGTCCCATCTCAGCGCGCAACCCGACTGCAGCACGCCGCCCGCGACGTTCGCCTGGTAGGCCTCGTACAAGGTATCGCCCTGCACCACGAGCAGATGGCAATCGCCCCCGCCCGCGCACTGGTATCCGGTTTCGCCCTCGACGGCGCCCCCGTGCGGCAGCGGAAACGCGAAGCCCGAATCGCAATCCGGCGAATAGCCGCCGGCGGCGACGGGTACCTGCGGAGCGCCGGCGGTCGCGTGCAGCACGTGCATCGAGAAATCAATCTGGAAACGATCGCCCGCTCCCCAACCTCCGAGAGCCTGCAAGGTCGCGAGCATCGACGCCGAATCGGCAGCCAGCGGAGCATGGCTGACGTCCTGCCGCCACACCGATCCCGGCGGGAAACGCGGCAACGGCGCCGCCGACGCGAACGGCATCGTCATCGCCAGCAAGAAGAGCACCATCGAGCGGAAGCGATGCATTCCTCCCCTCCCCGCGCGCATCATCGGCGGACGGGGACGGAGAAAACCTGCACTGCGTCGCGTCTCCGGCGCACGACGGACTACCAGACCAGGTCGGCCGGCACGCCATCCTCGTCGACTTCGTGCGGATCGCACAGCAGGACCAGCGCCTCGGGATCGATCCCACGGGCCGCCAGGCCGATCTCGCGCGTGACCAGCAGGTAGCGCCCGGCGAATTGGGCGACGGCCAACTCTCCTCCGTTCAGCTTCGGCAACTGCTCGGCAGTGACGTAGACACGGCGGATCTTGTTCGCATGCGGGAAATGCCGCGGGATCTCGGCTGCGGCGTCGTTGAGCGCCTTGCCTCCCAGCAGCGCATTGAGCTTCTGCTTGCGCTCCTTCTTCTCCCGCGCGCGCTGCTCCGCTTCGCGCTGCGCGCGTTCGCGCTCCTCGCGATCGTTCCTGTCGCGCAGGGCATAGGCCTTGGCGAGGTCGATCTCGCCGTCGCGCGGCTTCGGCTTCTGCGGCGGGCGCGGCGCCTGCTGGCGCTGCGACGGCGGCGGGTTCTTCCTCGCCGACGGTTCCGGTCGGGATTGCGGCTTCGGCTTGAAACCGGCCTTCAACAACTGATCACGCAGGGAATCGGACATGACTCGGACACTCGACACGAAACACGAACGGCAACGGGCGAAAAGCTTACATGACCCAGGACCTGCCGCTACGCCCTTTTTCGGATGCTTCTTTCTCGAACGGCGGATCGAAGTCGGCTTTTCATGAAAAGTACGGCCCGGGATGGCCGCGCGCGGACTGCACGAAGGCGCGCCCCATCAGGAACCGATTCACGACACACCGAAGCGACGCTCGAGGACGGATGCACTAGTAATGCGGCGGCGGCGGCTCGTCGCGCGCATCCGGCGCCAGCGACCCGCGCATCGCGACGAGTTCGTCGCGCAGACGCTCCATCGCCCCGCGCATCTCGAGCAACTGGATCTGGTGCGCGGCGACGGTCTCGTTGAGCGTTCCCATGAGATCGTCCATGAAGGCGAGCCGCACCTCGAGTTCGGTGAGGCGCTCTTCGAGCGAAACCGTCACGCTTCACCTCCTCCGCAACGCGCGACCGAGCCAGGGTTCGACTCCGGATTCGCGTCGCTCCGCCCGGCCGCGACGCCGGTCGATACCCGCTGCTTCTGCATCGCTCCCGCACCTGCCGACGACCATGGACCGGCGATGGTAGCGGAAAAGGATTCCCCGGACAGAGGTGCGTCAGGTGCCGCGCCCGGCCACGCTGCGCCCGCGCCCGATGCCGTAGTAGGCGAGCCCGGCGGACTCCACCGTCTTCGGCTCGAAGATGTTGCGGCCGTCGAACACGACCGGGTGTTTCAGCTTGCCGCGGATGCGGTCGAAATCCGGGCTGCGGAACGCCTTCCATTCCGTGACCACGACCAGCGCGTCGGCGCCCTCGAGCGCGTCGTACTGGCCGCAGAGGACGAAGTCGTCGCGCACGCCGTAGAGGCGCGTGGCTTCGTCGCCCGCCTCCGGATCGTAGGCGCGCACGGAGGCACCCACCTGCCAGAGCTGCTCCAGCAGGGTGCGGCTCGGCGCCTCGCGCATGTCGTCGGTGTTCGGCTTGAACGCGAGCCCCCACAGCGCGACCGTGCGGCCAGAAAGATCCCCGCCGAAATGCGCCTTCATCAACTCGAACAGCTTGCGCTTCTGCATCGCGTTCACGGTCTCGACGGCACTCAGCAGGCGCGGTTCGTGACCGTGCTGGCGCGCCGTGTGCTCGAGCGCCTTGACGTCCTTCGGAAAGCAGGAACCGCCGTAGCCGGCGCCGGGATAGATGAAGTGATAGCCGATGCGCGGATCGGAACCGATGCCGCGACGCACGAGTTCGATGTCCGCCCCGACCTTCTCGGCGATGTTGGCGATCTCGTTCATGAAGCTGATCTTCGTCGCCAGCATCGCGTTGGCGGCGTACTTGGTCAGCTCGGCCGAACGCACGTCCATCGCCACGATGCGCTCGTGATTGCGATTGAACGGCGCGTACAGCGCCTTCAGCATCTCGACAGCGCGCGCGCTGTCGGCGCCGATGACGATGCGGTCCGGCCGCAGGCAGTCCTGCACCGCGTCGCCTTCCTTCAGGAACTCCGGATTGGAGACGACGTCGAAGGCCACCTCGCTGCCGCGAGCGGCGAGCTCGGCGGCGATCGTCGCGCGCACGGAATCGGCCGTGCCGACCGGCACCGTCGACTTGTTCACGACGACCGCGTAGCGGTCCAACGTGCGGCCGATGGTGCGGGCGACGGCGAGCACGTGCCTGAGATCGGCGCTGCCGTCCTCGTCCGGAGGGGTGCCGACCGCGATGAAGACGATCTGCGCGTGCGCGATCGCGCTGGCTGCATCGGTCGTGAACTTCAGCTGCCCGCTCGCGCGGTTCGCGCGAACGAGCGGCTCGAGGCCGGGCTCATAGATCGGGATCTCGCCACGCTCCAGGCGCGCGATCTTGTCCGCATCGACGTCGACGCAGACCACGTCGTTGCCGACTTCGGCCAGACAGGTTCCGGTGACCAGACCGACGTAGCCGGTTCCGAAGATCGTCACGCGCATGGGGAATTTCCTCGTGCTGTCGCCGGGCAGGTGCGGCGAGGGTTCTCGAGCGGATTCTACGGACTCTTGAAACGCGAAAGGCGCGCCGCTGGGCGCGCCTTTCGTGGTCCGGGGCGTGGCGCTTACTTCTTGTCGCCGCCCTTCGCCGCCGGCTTCGCAGCAGGCTTGGCCTCTGCGGCGGGCTTGGCTTCGGTCGGCTTTTCGATGTCGAGCAGCTCGACCTCGAAGATCAGCGTCGCGTTCGGGCCGATCGAGCCCGGGCCGTTCTCGCCGTAGGCGAGGTCGGACGGCACGAACAGCTTGTACTTGGAGCCGACCGGCATCAGCTGCAGGCCTTCGCTCCAACCCTTGATCACGCCGTTCAGCGGGAACGTGGCCGGCTGGCCGCGATCGTAGGAGCTGTCGAACTTCTCGCCGTCGATCTTCGTGCCGAGGTAGTTCACCTTGACCGTGTCGGTGGCCTTCGGCTTCGCGCCGGTGCCTTCCTTCTCGACCAGGTACTGCAGGCCCGAAGCGGTCGTCTTGACGCCCGGCTTGCCCTTGTTGGCGGCAAGGAAGTCGACGCCCGCCTTCTTGTTCTTGTCGGCGGCCACCTTCTGCTCGGCGATGCGCTTCTGCTGCAGCTGCTGCATGAAGGCCTGGCGGACTTCCATCGCCTGCTCCTGCGTCAGCGAGGTCTTCTCGCCCTTAATCGTCGCTTCCAGCGCCTGCTGCACGACCTTGATGTCGATCTCGTCCTTGATCTGTACCAGGCCGCGGCCGATGTCCATGCCGACCATCGTGCTGATCTTGTTCTTGTCGAGCGCGACCGCCGGCTTGGCCGCCTCGGCCTTGGCCGGAGCCGGGTCGGCAGCGAACGCATTGCCGACGGCGAAACTGGCCACCAGCGCGGCCACGAGGGACTTCTGCACGAAACGCGTCATGTTTGCTCCTGAAAATTCTGAAAGGGCCGGCCTGGAACGCCCGGCGGCTCGCCATGCGGCGAACGGCCGCCACGCGGGGCCGCGTATTGTGGCCGCGGCACCGGACGTTGGCAAACGACCGCACCTCGGGAACCGGGCGCATTGGAGAGCAAGGACGCGACAAGGTTCCCGTCGACTGCACGATCCCTTCGATTCGTTCAGGTTCACCTGCCCGGCCAGATCGGAGGCCGCTTGACAGGCCCTAATTTAGTGTTATAGTCAACTACAACACTACTTCATCAATCGCCTCACAGGAGGCCGCCATGTCGAATCGACCGACCCGCATCCTCGCCCTCGCCGCAGCGCTCTCGACCACGACCCTCGCCGTGGCGGCGCTCACCGGATTCGGTTCCGCCGCGCCGTCGCGCTCGCATGCCGCTCCGGCGGAAGACGCGCGCGCCGTTCTGCTCCCGACCGTCGTGGTTCGTCCCGAGCCGCAGATCCCGCTGCTGGGCGAGGTCACCGTCCGTCCCAGCCGCGCGGAACGCATCGCCGCCGGCCTCACCGTCGACGCGCAGGAAGAAGGACTGCTCGACCGCGCCACCGGGAGCAGCAGCGGCTCCCACGCGCTGCTGAGGGGCGGCGGCGGATTGGCCATGCCCTACTATTCGTTCGGCAAGCCCCTGCCGCGCGCGAACGAGGAATGATGGAATGAGCATCGCCTGGAACGACTCGACGCCGATCTATCGCCAACTGCGCGATCGCGTGGTGGCGATGATCCTCGACGGTGTCCTCAAGCAAGGCGACCCGTTGCCGTCGGTGCGCCAGGTCGCCGGCGATTTCCAGATCAATCCGATCACGGTTTCCAAGGCCTATCAGGAGCTGGTCGACGAGAACCTGGTCGAAAAAAGGAGGGGGCTGGGCATGTACGTCACAGAGGGCGCTCGCGAAGCGCTGTTGAAATCCGAACGCGAGCGCTTCCTACGGGAGGAATGGCCGGCGCTGCACGCGCGCCTGCAGCGCCTCGGACTGGACCTCGGCCAGCTGATGCGCGAAGCCGCGCACGAGGAGCCGCGATGAACGCCGTGTCCACGCATGCTCCCCTCGTGCGCGCCCGCGGGCTGCGCAAGAGCTTCAGCGCGACGAAAGCGCTCGACGGCGTCGATTTCGACATCGAGGCGGGTCGCATCGTCGGCCTAATCGGCCCGAACGGCGCCGGCAAGACCACGGCGCTGAAGGCGATCCTCGGCCTCACCGACTTCGAAGGCGAACTGTCGGTGCTCGGCTTCGACCCGCGGACGCAGCGCACCGCCCTGATGGAACAGGTCTGTTTCATCGCCGACGTCGCCGTGCTGCCGCGCTGGCTGCGCGTGCGCGAGGCGATCGAGTTCGTCGGCGGCGTGCATCCGCGCTTCTCGCGCGAGAAATGCCAGGCGTTCCTCGCGCATACCAAGATCCAACCCGGCATGCGCGTGCGCGAGCTGTCGAAGGGCATGATCGTCCAGCTGCACCTGGCCCTCGTCATGGCGATCGACGCGAAGCTGCTGGTGCTCGACGAGCCGACGCTCGGCCTCGACATCCTGTATCGCAAGTCGTTCTACGAGAGTCTGCTCGGCGACTACTTCGACGAGGAGAAGACCATCCTCGTGACCACGCACCAGGTCGAGGAGATCGAGCACATCCTGACCGACCTGATCTTCATCCGCGACGGCAGGATCGCGCTCGCCGCGACGATGGACGAAGTCGGCGAACGCTACGCCGAGGTCATGGTCAATCCGGACCGCGCCGACGCCGCGCGGGCGCTCAGGCCGCTGAACGAACGACAGATCTTCGGCAAGTCGATCTTCCTGTTCGACGGCATCGAGCGCTCCCGCCTGGCCGAGCTGGGCGAACTGCACAAGCCCAGCGTGGCCGACCTGTTCGTCGCCACGATGAAAGGAACCTACGCATGAAACACCTACCGCTGCTGCTGAAGCGCGAATTCTGGGAACACCGGGGCGGCTTCCTGTGGACGCCGTTCTGGATCGCCGCGGTCATCCTGATCCTGACCGTGCTCGGCATCGCCAGCGCCGAACTGTTCGGCGGCAACGCACGCGTCCACATCGGCGTCTCGCTCGACGAGCTGCGCAGCAGCCTCAGCGCCGGCGACATCGCCCGTGGCGGCAACGCGCTCGACCTCGTGCAGATGACGTTCGTCGGCATCGCCTGCGTCGGGTTGTTCTTCGTCAGCTTCTTCTACCTGCTCGGCGCGCTCTACGACGACCGCCGCGACCGCAGCATCCTGTTCTGGAAATCCCTGCCGCTGTCGGACACGGCGACCGTCGCCTCGAAGGCGCTGTCGGCCATGCTGGTGATGCCGGCGATCGCGCTCGCCGTCGCCACGCTCGCCTATCTCGCGTTCGTCGCGCTGATCTGCCTGTGGTGCGCACTGCACGGGCTGAATCCCCTGCCGCTCGTGCTGGCATCGCATCCACTCGGGATGTTCGCGCGGCTCGCGGCGATGCTGCCGATCGGCGCCCTGTGGATGCTGCCCGCGGTCGGCTGGCTGCTCTTCTGGTCGGCCTGGGTGCGCAGCAAGCCGTTCCTGTGGGCCGTGCTCGTGCCGGTGCTCGCGATCATCGCGGACAAGTGGCTGGGCCTGCTCGGCGCACCGAGCCTCAGCGGCCAGATCCCGCTCGGCTACGTGCTCGGCCGCCTGCTCTTCAGCGTGATGCCCGGCAGCTGGCTCGGCCTGAGCAAGTTCAACCTCAGCAACGAACAGGTGACGCTCGACATCGCCGACAACAGCCACGTCCTCAACAGCCTCTCGCCCAGCCACGTCTACGGCGTGCTGACGACGGCGAATCTCTGGATCGGCGTCGCCGGCGGCATCCTCCTGCTCACCGCCGCCATCTGGGTGCGCGGGCGCCGCATCGAAACCTCGGTCTGAGCCACGCGGCACCCTTCCGCGGGGCCGCGTCATGAAGAGGAGCGCGTCATGCTTCGCATCGTCCTCGCAGCAAGCCTGATCGCGCTCGGCGGCTGCGCAACCCATCATGCGTCGCCGCGCCTGCGCGGCGACGCGCTCGATCGCGAAGTCGGGCGGCTGATGGACGCGGGACGCGTTCCCGGTCTCGCCCTGGCCGTGATCGAGGACGGGCGCATCGTCCACCTGCGCGCCTACGGCCGACGCGACCTCGAACGCGACCTGCCGCTGACGACCGACACGACGATGTACGCGGCCTCGATCACGAAGACGCTGTTCTCCTACGCCGTGATGACCCTCGTCGACGATGGCCGGCTGGATCTCGACCGCCGCATCGCCGACTACCTGCCGAAGGCGCTGCCGGAATACGACAAGTACGCCGACCTCGCCGGCGACGAGCGCTGGCGGGAGATCACGCCGCGCATGCTGCTCGCCCACACGGCCGGCTTCCCGAACTTCCGCTACTTCACGCGCCAGGGCACCTACGACCCGCAGGGCAAGCTGGCGATCGAGTTCGAGCCCGGCAGCCGCTTCGCCTATTCGGGCGAAGGCATCAACCTGCTGCAATTCGTCCTAGACAATGGCCTGAAGGTGGACACCGGCGAGCTGATCCGCACCCGCGTGTTCGATCGCTTCGGCATGCGCGACAGCGGCATGGTCTGGCGCGAGCCGTTCGAGGCGAACCTTGCGATCGGCTACGACGAAGCCGGCAAGCCGCTCGGACACAAACGCCGGGGTTCGGTGCGCGCGGCCGGCTCGATGGACACGACACCGGCCGACTACGCGCGCTTCCTCGCCGGGCTCTCGCGCTGCGAGGGACTGAGCGAACGCAGTTGCGGGGAAATGAAGCGCGCGCAGGTCGCGATCCATTCCGTCCAGCAATTCCCGACGTTGTCGGAAGACACCACGACCGACAACGACGGCATCCGCCTGGCCTACGGCCTGGGCGCCGCCGTGTACGACTCCCCGCAGGGACGCGCCTGGTTCAAGGGCGGCCACGACGACGGCACCAACAACCTCGCGCTCTGCCTGGCCGACCGGCGCGATTGCATCCTGATCCTCAGCAACAGCTCGAACGGCGAAAGCGTGTTCCGGTACCTCGTCGACACCGCCCTGGGACCGACCTGCCTGCCGTGGTTCTGGGAGGGCTACGTTCCGTGGGATCACCCGGAATGGCGGGAGGCCGCAGCGCGCCGGCAATCGCATCCGCCGTGCGCGCTGCGGTGATCGCGGCCGAACCGGTCAGCGCGCCAGGTTGCCGACGATGCGGTACTTGTTCTGGCCGTCCGCGCGGACGCCGGACTGGCGCAGGTCGAGCGAGCCTTCGAGCCAGTAGCGCTGCAGGTCCTTGCCCTCGCGGCGCACGATGACGGCGGCGCCATCGCCGGCATAGACGACGTCTCCCGCCGCCAACTGGGCGGTGGAAAGACGATCGCGGATGTTGCGGCCACCGTTGTAGGCCTGTTCCAGCCGGGAGCGCTCAGCCGCGCCGTCCGCGGGGACAGCGGCGACGAGTTCCGCGGCCGATTCGTCGAACTCGCGGCGCAGGCTGCCTTCACCGCTGATCCGGCCCATGACCTGGTAGCGGTTGGGCGCCAGCGGCTTGAGTTCGGTGCGGCGCAGGTCGAGGTCGCCATCGAGCCAGTACAGCACCGCCTTCGTGCCCTCGCGGCGCACGACGCCGCGAACCGGATCGTCGACGTAGATCACGTCTCCCGACTGCAGCGATCCGACCGCGAGCGCTCCCTGTGCCGCGCGCCCTTCGATCAGCGACTGGCGCAGGCGGTCGCGAATGGTGTCCTCGTCGACGGCGGATGCGGGTTGCGCAGCCTTCGGCTGGGAGGCCGGCAGCGCGACCAGCGGCTGCGCCGGCTTCGACACGGCAGGTTGTGGCGCGGGTGCCGGGGCAGCCGCCGCGACCGCAGGCGCCGGTACGGCGACCGGGGCAACCGGCTTCGGTTCGGCCGCGGGGGCCGGCTTGGGTTCGGGGGCGCGCACGGGGGCGGCCGCGACCGCAGGCGCCTTCTCGGGTTCGGGCTTCGCCGGCTTCGGCGGCTCCGGCTTGTCTTCGACGCGAGCCAGTACGCTTTCGTAGAAGCCTTCGCGCAACACGACGTTGTCGCCCTTGCCGAGCTTGGCCGCGATCGACTTGTGCCACTCCTTCGGCGCCGTGACCACGACGCGCCGCCCTTCGGCGGCGGCCTGCTTCGCGAGCGCCGCCAGCTTGGCGTCGCCCCGTCCGCTGGTGAATTCGTCGGCATTGATGTCGACGCTCTGCTGCGCGTGCGCACCGGCAGCGAACAGTGCCAGTGCGAGGATCAATTTCTTGGACATTGCGAACCCTTTCCTTTTCCTTGTACGAACGTCTGACGTGGCGACGCCTGCCGCAGCGGCGCCGCGAACCCCACCTCGCGCCGCGCAGGGGGCGGCGGCGAAAAACGGAACTTTGGAAGTCTGGTGCTTTTTCCCATGGCCGGCATGGGCCGTTCGGCATACCGCTCCCGCGGATACGCCGACGTCCCGCTGCGGGCGGCGGGATGGCATCGGACGACTCGCCGCGCCGGCCTGCGAAGCGCCGGCCGGACAGGCGACGCCCCGCGCCGGGGAGAGCCGGACGGTACGGAAGCGGGCGTTCAGCCGCCGGCGGAACCGCCGTGGATGCCGCCACGGGTCAGCTCGGCCGGATCGAGCAGCTCCTCGAGCTGTTCGCGCGGCAGGCCGGTCGTTTCCAGCGCGACGTCGAGGATCGGACGACCTTCCCTGTAGGCCTTCTTCGCCGTCGCAGCGCCTTTGTCGTAGCCGATCACCGAATTGAGCGCAGTGACCAGGATCGGATTCCGGTCGAGCGCTTCCCGGATCTTGTCCTGGCGCACCGTGAATCCGGCGATCGACTTGTCGGCGAGCAGGCGCGAGGCGTTGGCGAGCAGCTCGACCGACTGCAACAGGTTCAGTGCGACCACCGGCAGCATCACGTTGAGCTGGAAGTTGCCGCTCTGGCCCGCAATCGTGATCGTCGCGTCGTTGCCGATGACCTGGGCGCAGACCATCGCCATCGCCTCGGGAATCACCGGATTGACCTTGCCCGGCATGATCGACGAGCCGGGCTGCAGCGCCGGAAGCTCAATCTCGCCGAGGCCGGCGAGCGGCCCCGAATTCATCCAGCGCAAGTCGTTGGCGATCTTCATCAGCGAACAGGCCAGCGTCTTCATCTGGCCGGACAGCTCGACCGCGGCGTCCTGCGAACTGATGCCCTCGAAGTAGTTGCCGGCCGACTCGAACTTCACGCCGGTCATCTTCGTCAGCTCGGCGCAGACGCGCGGACCAAGCCCGGCATCGGCATTGATGCCGGTACCGACCGCCGTGCCGCCCTGCGGCAGGCGACGCATGCGCTTGAGCGCGTCGTTCAGCCGCGCGATGCCGGAGCGGACCTGCGCCGACCAGCCGCCGAGCTCCTGTCCGAACGTGACCGGCATCGCGTCCATCAGGTGCGTGCGGCCGGTCTTGACGACCTTGCGCAACTCCTTCGCACGGGCGTCCAGCGTCTTTCCGAGGTGCGCGAGCGCGGGGAGCAGCTTTTCACTGACGGTCAACGCGGCGCTGACCTGGATCGCGGTCGGGATCACGTCGTTCGACGACTGGCCGTTGTTGACGTCGTCGTTCGGGTGTACCGCCGTTCCCGCCTCCGCGCACAGGTGCGCGATGACCTCGTTCGCGTTCATGTTGCTCGAGGTGCCGGAACCGGTCTGGAAGACGTCGATCGGGAACTGCGCGTCGAACTCGCCGCTGGCGACACGCGCCGCCGCCTTGCGGATCGCCTTCGCCGACCGCTTCTTCAAGTGGCCCAGATCCGCGTTCGCCTGCGCCGCGGCCGACTTGATCAGGCCGAGCGCGCGGATGAACTCGCGCGGCATGGTCAGCCCGGAGATCGGGAAGTTGTCGACGGCACGCTGCGTCTGGGCACCGTACAGCGCCTTCGCCGGCACCTTCAGCTCGCCCATGCTGTCGCGCTCGATGCGGAACTCGCTCATGGTCCACCTCGCGGAAAAACGGGACGCGATTGTAGCGTCCCGCCCCACCGCCCTCGGGACCGCCGTCGCGGATGCTAGAATGCGGCCCCCTCCCCCTTGCATCCCGGGATGCTCCAAAACCTGCTCTACGTCGCCGCAGCCCTGCTGCTGGTGCTCCTCAACGGGTTTTTCGTCGCCGCCGAATTCGCGCTGGTCAAGCTGCGCCACACCCAGGCGGCGACCCTCGGCGACAGCCACGGCTGGCGCGGGCGCGTGCTCATCAACGTGCACAGCCACCTGGACGCCTACCTCTCCGCCTGCCAGCTCGGCATCACCCTCGCCTCGCTGGCGCTCGGCTGGATCGGCGAACCCGCGTTCGCCCACCTGCTCGAACCGCTGCTGGCGCGCATGGGCGCCAGTCCGGAAACGACGCAGATCGTCGGCCTCGTCATCGCCTTCACGCTGATTTCGTACCTGCACATCGTGCTCGGCGAGCTGGCGCCGAAGTCGCTCGCCATCCGCCGCCCCGAAGCGATGTCGCTGTGGACCGCGGCGCCCCTGTACGCGTTCTACTGGCTCATGTACCCGGCGATCTGGCTGCTCAACGCCAGCGCGAACTGGATGCTGCGCCGCGGCGGCCTCGGCTCCGGCGGGCACGACGACGAGCACGGCTACTCGCGCGACGAACTCAAGCTCATCGTGCACGCCCAGCGCGAGAACCGCGCCGGCGAGGAATACTCGATGATGAAGTACGCGCTGGACCTGCCCGAGCTCGTCGTCGGCGACGTCATGCGCACGCGCGACCAGCTCGCCGCCCTGCGCGAAGGCATGGACCGGGCCGCGGTCCTGGCCGAATTCGGCCGCACCAACTACAGCCGCTATCCGTGGTTCGACACCGAGGGCGAACGGGTGCTTGGCATCCTGCACATGAAGGACCTGCTGCACGCGATGGCCGAGCGCGCCGACGTCGACGACATGCGCTCCCTGCTGCGGCCGCCGATCCTGCTGCCGCTGCACACCCCGGTGCTCGACGTCCTGAAGCGCTTCCGCGCCGGCGACACGCACCTCGCGCTCGGCGTCGAGGATTCCGGCCGCGTGGCCGGATTCTTCACGCTGGAAGACATCCTCGAAGTACTGGTCGGCGACATCGAGGACGAAGGCGACGCCGAGGACGAGCTCGCGGACACGGAGGAACAGGCCGGCGACGGACTGACGATCTCCGGAGGCACGCCGATCTATCGCCTCGAACGCCTGCTCGACCGCGAAATCGAAGCGCCGGCCGACGTGAACTCGGTCGGCGGCCTGATCATCCACCGCCTCGAACGCCTGCCGGTCGAGGGCGAGACGCTTTCCTTCGACGGCTTCGACCTGACCGTGCGCACGATGCAAGGCGCGCGCGCGAAGACCATCGTCGTCCATCCCCACGAAACCCTTTCCGAGGAACCCCGATGAGTTCGTCCTTCCAGGGATCGGCCCTGCTCGCCCTGTCGCCGCTCGACGGCCGCTACGCCGCCAGGACGGAGGCGCTGCGCCCGGTCTTCAGCGAGTTCGGGCTGATGCAGCGGCGCGTGCGCGTCGAACTGCACTGGCTGCTCGCGCTGGCCGACGAGCCGAAGATCGGCGAGGTGCCGGCGCCGTCCGCCGGCGCGCGCGCCGCGCTGCTCGCGATCGACGAGCGATTCGGCGAGGCCGACGGCGAGCGCATCAAGGCGATCGAGCGCACGACCAACCACGACGTCAAGGCGGTCGAATACTTCATCAAGGAGAAGATCTCCGGCGACGCCGAACTCGGCGCGGCGAAGGAATTCATCCATTTCGCCTGTACCTCGGAGGACATCAACAACCTCGCCTATGCGCTGATGCTGCGCGACGCGCGCGACGGCGTGCTGCTGCCGGCGCTCGACGCCGTCCTCGCCAAGCTGCGCGCCATGGCGCACGAACACGCCGCCCTGCCGATGCTGTCGCGCACGCACGGCCAGACCGCCTCGCCGACCACGCTCGGCAAGGAACTCGCCAACGTCGTCGCCCGGCTCGAGCGCCAGCGCCGCCAGATCGCCGCCGTCGAGATCAGCGGCAAGATCAACGGCGCGGTCGGCAACTACAACGCGCACGTCGTGAGCTACCCGGAAGTCGACTGGCCGGCGTTCTCCCGGCGTTTCGTCGAATCGCTGGGCCTCGTCTGGAATCCGTACACGACGCAGATCGAGCCGCACGACTGCATCGCCGAGATCGGCGACGCGGTACGCCGCGCGAACACGATCCTGATCGACCTCGCGCGCGACATCTGGGGCTACATCTCGCTCGGCTATTTCCGCCAGACGCTGAAGGCGGGCGAAGTCGGCTCGTCGACGATGCCGCACAAGGTCAATCCGATCGACTTCGAGAACGCCGAGGGCAACCTCGGCCTCGCCAATGCGCTGTTCGAGCACTTCAGCGCCAAGCTGCCGATCAGCCGCTGGCAGCGCGACCTGACCGATTCGACCGTGCTGCGTGCGCTCGGCACCGCCTTCGGCCACACGCAGATCGCGCTCGACGCCCTGCTGCGCGGCCTGAACAAGCTCAACGCCGCGCCGGAGCGCCTCGCCGCCGACCTCGACGCGAGCTGGGAGGTCCTCGCCGAGGCCGTGCAGACGGTCATGCGCCGCTACGGCCTGCCCGAACCGTACGAGCAGCTCAAGGCGCTCACGCGAGGCCAGGGCATCACCCGGGAAGCGCTGCGCGGATTCGTGACGACGCTCGACCTTCCCGATGAAGCGAAGCAGCGCCTGCTCGATCTCACGCCGGGTGGTTACGTCGGCCTGGCGGAATCGCTGGCGCATGACGTCTGAGACACGCGCCGTGCGAGGCCGCGGACAGGTACTGGCGCTGGCGGCCCTCGCCGCGAACGGCCTGTTCCAGGCGCACGCGGCGTCCGCAGCCGAACCGCCCGCCTGCAAGCCCGGCTCGGACTGGAACACTCCCGCGCCGCCGCGGAGGCTCTACGGCAACGTCTGGTTCGTCGGCACCTGCGGCCTCAGCTCGGTGCTGGTGACCGGCGACCGCGGCCACATCCTGCTCGACGGCGGCACGGAGCGCTCCGCGCCGCTGATCGAGGCGAACATCCGCCGTCTCGGCTTCCGCCTGAAGGACGTCCGCTACCTGCTCAATTCGCACGGCCACTTCGACCATGCCGGCGGATTCGCCCGATTGCAGCGCGACACCGGGGCCACCGTGGTCGCGCGCGGCGACGATGCCGCGGCCATCGAGAACGGACGCGGCACGCGCACGGATCCACAATTCCTCAGCGCCGATCCGTTCGCGCCGGTCGCGAACGTGCACCGCATCGCCGACGGCGAAACGCTGGCGCTCGGAACCCTTGCGCTGACCGCCCATGCGACGCCGGGCCATACCCCCGGCGGCACGAGCTGGACCTGGAGCGCCTGCGAAGGTACGCGATGCGTGAACGTCGTCTATGCCGACAGCCTGACCGCCTACACCGACGACGAATACCGCTACAGCGACCAGGCGGAGGTACTGTCGACATTGCGCGCCAGCATTGCCGCCGTCGCCGCCCTGCCCTGCGAACTCCTCATCACGCCGCACCCCGATGCCAGTCTGCTCTGGGAGCGGACCGGCGCCGGGGCGAAATCCCCACTGCTCGACGACACCGCCTGCCGACGCTACGGCGAGCGCTCCACGGCCTTCCTCGAAAAGCGGCTGGCCAAGGAAAACGAATCCGTCCAACGCAAGGAATAGACATGCAACGGCACTCCCTGAATGCCGCACTCCTGTGCCTGGCCCTGGCCTCTGGCGCGAACACCGCCGCGGCCGACGACGACGCGCCGCTCTTCGTCAATACGCAGGAAGGCTCCGTCGACTGCGACGGACACGACGTCAACGTGACCTCCTCCAACGCCACGCTGACGTTCACGGGCCGCTGCAAGGGCATCTACTTCATCGGTACCGGCACGACGGCGACGATCGAGTCGGCCGAACTCGTGCAGGCGACCGGCGCCGGCCAGCGCGTGACGGCCAAGGGCAAGGTCTCCGAGGTGTATCTCATCGGCCGGGACGGCCAGTTCGAATTCGAGGGCGTCGGCGCGCTGCACCTGAACGGCAACGCCAGTCGCGTCGATGCGAAGACGATCGACACGATCGACGCCGCCGGCAGCCGCAACACCGTGCACTGGTCCTCGGGCAAGCCGACGATCAACGACATGGGCAGCGGCAACGTGCTGAAACCGAAATCCTGACCCGCGACGCCTCGCCCCATCCCATGCCGACGCCCTCTCCGAAAGCCGCTGTTTTCCCGATCGAAGTCCAGGCAGGTCGTTCCACCCCGCTCGGCATGCCGCCAGCGCGCTTCCTGCGCGACTACTGGCAGAAGCGGCCGCTGCTGATCCGCGGCGCATTCGCGGATTTCCGGAATCCGGTCGAGCCGGACGATCTCGCCGGACTGGCGTGCGAGGAGCTGGCGCTGTCGCGCATCGTGGTCGAGGAGCGGAACGGAAAACGCCAGACGGAAGCTCGCGCGCGCGGGCGCGACGGCGGGCACCCCGATGCCGGCGAAAGCCGCTGGGTATTGCACACCGGCCCGTTCGCCGAGGGCGACTTCGCCCGCCTGCCGCCGACGCACTGGACCCTGCTCGTGCAGGACGTCGACAAGTGGGATGCGGATGTCGCCGCGTTGTTGCCCGTTTTCTCGTTCCTGCCGGGCTGGCGCGTCGACGACGTGATGATCAGCTACGCCGAGGATGGCGGCTCGGTCGGCGCGCACGTGGACCAATACGACGTGTTCCTCCTGCAAGGACTCGGCCGGAGGCGCTGGCAGATCGACACGAACCCGGACGCGCCGAAGGCGTTCCGCGGCGACACCGAACTCAAGCTGCTCAGCGCATTCGCCCCGTCGCACGAATGGGTGCTGGAGCCGGGCGACATGCTGTATCTGCCGCCCGGCGTGCCGCACCACGGCGTCGCGATCGGACCGTGCATGACCTATTCCGTCGGCATGCGCGCCCCCTCTCAGGCCGAGCTGCTCGTCGATTTCGCCGAGACGCTCGCCGAAACCCTGCCGGAAGAGGCGCGCCTGTCCGACCCGGACCTGACGCCCGCTCGCGGCGACGGCGAGATCGACGAGGCGGCGATCGAGCGCGTGGCGCGGGCGATGCCGTGGTTCGACTGGAATCGCAAGGACACCGGCCTCGACGATCGGCTGCGCGCGTGGTTCGGCCGCTTCATCACGCGCTACCGCAGTGCGCAGGCCGCGGCACCGAACCCACGTCCGCTGACCGATGCCGCGTTCGCGCGCGCGGTCGAGCGGAACGCGCCAGTGGGGCGCAACCCGTGGTCGCGCTGCGCGTGGATGCGCGACGGACGCGGAGCCCGGCTTTTCGTGTCCGGCGACGAGCATGCGTGCTCGGTCGCGCTGGCGCGGCTGGTCTGCTCGCAGCCCGGCTTCGGGCTCGGCGACGTCCC
>DBMH01000242.1 GCA_002297645.1 Rhodanobacteraceae bacterium UBA703
ACGACAGACGCCGCCGTGGCGGGTGCCTCCGTCAGCGGCACGGCCGTCGAGACCGGCGTCTTGGCCGGATCCGCCTTGGCCGGATCGTTTTCCGTCTTGGCCGGTTCGGCGGACGGCTTCGGCGCCTCGCCGGTCGCAGCGGCGGGCTTGGCCGCGTCAGCCGGCTTCGCGTCGGCGGCGGCCGGCTTCGCCGTGGCGGCGACCTCGGCATTGCCCCAGATTTCTTCCTTCCGCGGCGGCCCCTTGGCATCGTCCTTCGCCGGCGTGGCCGCGGCAGGCGCATGAGTGGCCGCCGTACCGGTGCCACCCTTTGCGGCCCCGTCCTGCATCTGCTTCAGCTTCTGCTGCAGCTCGGCGATCTCGGAATCCTTGAGGCTGATCAGGCGGTCGTTCTTGTTCTGGATGTCTTCCAGCTCGC
Source organism: Rhodanobacteraceae bacterium UBA703 (assembly GCA_002297645.1). Lineage (GTDB taxonomy): Bacteria > Pseudomonadota > Gammaproteobacteria > Xanthomonadales > Rhodanobacteraceae > Dokdonella_A. The sequence goes on from DBMH01000242.1 coordinate 419, forward strand.
GGACGCGCGACTTCAGCTCGCCGCTCTCCTGGTCGCGCGCCGTCAGGGCTTCCTTCGTGCGCGCAAGCTCGGACTTGAGATCGTTGAGCGCGGCGCTGCCTCCGCCGTTGCTGCCCGGACGGTCGGCCATCGCCAGGCTGTCCTTGCCCGCCTTCGGCGGAACCAGCTCGAGACGCTCGCTGGCTTTCGCGGCGTTCGACGACGCCTTACCAGGCTTCGCGGCAGGCGCGGACGCGATCGCTTCCGGCTTGTCGCCGGCGTCGGCCACGAGCGTCGGACTCGCCCGGCCGCCCCGCCAGTCCTCGACCTGCGCCTGGACCTGCGCGGCAGCGTCCTTGGCGTCGCCGACGTTCTTCGCTTCCGCGGCGGACGGGATGCGCAGGATCGCGCCGCGCTTCAGGGCATTGATGTTGTTGCGATAGAACGCACCGGAGTTGTGCTTGAACAGCGCCAGCATCATCTGGTTGCGCGTGACGCCGGCACCGGCGCTTTCGGCGCTGGCGATGGCCGACAGCGTATCCCCGGCCTCGACCTTGTACTCGCCGCCCGAAGCCTTGCGCTCGGGTGCTGCGGCAGCGACAGGAGCCGCTGCCGGTGCGGGCTTCGCCGCGGGTGCGGCGGCGGCATCCGGGCGCGGCTGACGGCGCACCAGCGTGACCGTGCCGGGCGATACCGGACCGCTGCTCGCGACGGGCGCGCGCGAGGCGGCCGGCGCGCTGACCGGCGGGTCGAGCAGGATCGCGTATTCGCGCAGCAGGCGGCCCTTCGGCCAGTTCGCCTCGACCAGGAGGTCGAGGAACGCATCACGCACCGGCTCCTGGCTGGTGATGCGGATGACGGTTTCGCCCTGCGCGTTCTTCGTCACCGAAAAATCGAGCGGGAGGGTCAGGCGCGCACGGCTCAGGCCGACGCGCTCGAAATCTTCCGCACCCGCGAGGCTGGCGAGCAGCCCTTCGGCCTCGCCGGCCGTGCCCTGGATCACCGGGATCTCGGCTTCCAGCGGCTGGTTCAGTTTGGACTTGACGTGGACCGGGCCGAGACCCAGCGCCAACGCATTCGTCGCGCCCAGCGCGAGCGCAATCGCAAGCGGAAGCTGCAACGATCGTTTCATCCAGGTATCCCCCCAACTCAATTCCGGCCCGCAGCGGGCAATCTCGAAACGGGCTTATAACACAATCGTAACCCCCACAGGGGCTTGGGAAACCTACGTCTGCCGCGATCCGCGAACGGGTCAACATTCCGTGCCGCCGGGAGCGTCCGGCGCGGCGGCGGGGCCCCGCTCAGAGGTAGGATTCGATCAGGCGCTCGGCGACCTGCACCGCATTCAGCGCCGCTCCCTTGCGGATGTTGTCGGACACGATCCACAGGTCCAGCCCGCGCGGATGCGAGATGTCCTCGCGCAGGCGGCCGACGAAGACCTCGTCCTTGCCGGCCGCGTGCGACACCGGCGTCGGATAGCCGCCCGGCTTGTGCTCGTCGACGACGACGATGCCCGGCGCCTCCTCCAACAATCGGCGCGCGGCGTCGACCGTGAGCTTCTCGCGCGTCTCGACGTGCACGGCCTCGGAATGCCCGTAGAAGACCGGCACGCGCACGGCGGTGGGATTCACCTGGATCGAGTCGTCCTCGAGGATCTTGCGCGTCTCCCAGACCATCTTCATCTCTTCCTTGGTGTAGCCGTTCGGCTGGAAGTCGTCGATCTGGGGGATCAGGTTGAACGCGATCTGCGCCTGGAACTTCTTCGGCTCGACTTCCTGGAAGTTCAGCAGCGCCGCGGTCTGGCGGCCGAGTTCCTCGGCGCCCGAGCGGCCGGCGCCGGATACGGACTGGTAGGTCGCCACGTTGATGCGCTCGATGCCGACGGCGCGATGGATCGGCGCCAGCGCGACCAGCATCTGCATGGTCGAGCAGTTCGGGTTGGCGATGATGCCGTGCTTCGCGTACTGCGCGATCGCGTGCGGATTGACCTCGGCGACGACCAGCGGGATGTCGTCGCGATAGCGGAACTCGGACGTGTTGTCGATGACCACGGCGCCGGCGGCGGCGGCCCGCGGCGCATGCTCCCTCGACACGCCGCCGCCGGCCGAGAAGAACGCGATGTCGATGCCGTTGAAGTCGTAGTCGGCCAGGCTCCGGACCGTGATCTCGCGATGGCCGAAGCTCACCTTGCCGCCGGCGGAGCGCTCGCTCGCGAGCGGCACCAGTTCCGCGATCGGGAAATCGCGCTCCTTCAGGATCGAAAGCAGGGTTTCGCCGACCGCACCGGTCGCACCGACCACCGCCACGTTGTACTTCGTCTTCGCGTTCATCGCTTCAGTCAGGGCTCGTGAAAAACGGGGGAAAAGGCAGCATGGACGGGCTCACGTCCCACGCGCCAATAACGAATCGGCATTGACGAGGTTCGGCGGTCGGTGCGCCTGCGGCCCTTCGCCGAGCGCCGCGATCAGGTTGTCGACCGCCAGCGAGACCATGGCGCGCCGGGTCGCTTCGCTGGCGCTGGCGATGTGCGGCGTCAGAACGACGTTGCGGCAGGCGAGCAGGGCCGGATGCACGGCGGGCTCGTTCTCGTAGACGTCGAGTCCGGCCGCGGCGAGGCGGCCCTTCTGGAGCGCATCGGCGAGCGCCGCATCGTCGACGACGCCGCCGCGCGCGATGTTGACCAGCACGGCCGTCGACTTCATGCACGCCAGTTCCGGCGCGCCGATCGCATGGTGCGTGCCGGGTCCGTACGGAACGACCAGCACGAGATGATCGCTGGCCGCGAGCAGTTCGTCCTTGCCGACCCAGCGGGCCGAACATTCCCGCTCGACGGCCGCGTCGAGACGCGAACGATTGTGATAGAGCACGCGCATGCCGAAACCGAGCGCGCGGCGCGCAACCGCCCGGCCGATGCGCCCCATGCCGAGGATGCCGAGCGTGCTGCCGTGGAGGTCGCGGCCGAGCAGCCGCTCGAACGACCAGTCCGTCCAGTGGCCGTCGCGCAGCCAGCGCTCGGCCTCGGTCACGCGCCGCGCGGCGGCGAGCAGCAGCGTCCAGGCGAAATCCGCCGTCGTCTCCGTCAGCACGTCCGGCGTGTTCGTCACGGCGACACCCGCGGCGCTCAACGCCGCGATATCGAGGTTGTTGTAGCCGACGCCGATGTTGGCGATCGCCTTCAGGCGATTCGCGCCCGCGATCGCCGACGCGTCGATGCGGTCGGTCACGCCGACGAGCGCGCCGTCGACGTCGCGCAGTCCGTCCGCGACCTGCGCCGGGGTGTAAGCCGTGACCGCACCGGCGGCGGCGACGTCGAAATGGTCGCGCAGGCGGTCGACGACGTCCGGGAACACCGGCTGCGTGACCCAGACCCGGCGCCGCGCGCTCATGGAATCCGCGGCTGCATTTCGCCGACGTCGCCGCATTGCGCGCGATGGCGCAACGCGTGGTCCATCAGCACCAGCGCGACCATGGCTTCGGCGATCGGCGTCGCGCGGATGCCGACGCAGGGATCGTGGCGCCCCTTCGTGACGACGTCGACCGGTTCGCCGGCGAGGTTCACGCTGCGCCCCGGGATCAGGATGCTCGAGGTCGGCTTCAGCGCGATCGACGCGATCACGCCCTGCCCGCTCGAGATGCCGCCGAGGATGCCGCCGGCGTGGTTCGACAGAAAACCTTGCGGCGTGATCTCGTCGCGATGCTCGCTGCCCTTCTGCGCGACGCAGGCGAAGCCGTCGCCGATCTCCACGCCCTTGACCGCGTTGATCGACATCAGCGCCGCAGCGAGATCGCCGTCGAGCTTGCCGTAGATCGGCTCGCCCCAGCCCGGCGGCACGCCGTCGGCGACGACGGTGACGCGCGCGCCGACCGAATCGCCGGACTTGCGCAGTGCATTCACGTAGGTCTCGAGCTCCTCGACCATCGATGCGTCCGGCCAGAAGAACGGATTGCGCTCGACCGCATCCCAGTCGAACGAACGCGGCGCGAGGTCGCCGATCTGCGCGAGATGGCCGCGCACGCGGATGCCGTATTTCTGCGCCAGCCATTTCTTGGCGATCACGGCCGCGGCGACGCGCATCGTCGTCTCGCGCGCGGACGAGCGTCCGCCGCCACGCGGATCGCGGATGCCGTACTTCTGCCAGTAGGTGTAGTCGGCGTGACCGGGGCGGAACGTGTCGACGATGTTGCCGTAGTCCTTCGAGCGCTGGTCCACGTTGCGGATCAGCAGCGCGATCGGCGTGCCGGTCGTGCGCCCTTCATACACCCCGGACAGGATTTCCACGGCGTCGTCCTCGCGCCGCTGCGAGGTGTAGCGACTGCGGCCCGTCGCGCGGCGGTCGAGGTCCTCGCGGAACGCCTCCGGCGCGATCTCCAGCCCCGGCGGGCAGCCGTCGACGACGCAGCCGATTGCCGGACCGTGGCTCTCGCCGAAGGTCGTGACGGTGAGGAGTTTTCCGAACGAATTGCTCATGGAGGCGAAACTGGGGATCGGAGGAACGCCCTTTCTACCGGAATGCCGTCATTCCCGCGGCAGCGGGCATCCATCGTCGCCGTGGAATGCCCGCATCGCCGCGCCGTCGACCGCCGCGACCGACGACGGACGGACGGGTCAAGCGCGCCCTTTCGCCGCCGCGCGGATCGCGTCCGCGTGCTCGACGAGGTCGCGGCGATCGAGCAGGAACACGCCCATCTGGCCAACGTTGAACTCGATCCAGCTGAACGGCACCTGCGGCAGCCGCTCGACCAGCGCGCGCTCGCTCTCGCCGACTTCCACGATCAGCACGCCGTCATCGGTCAGATGGTCCGGTGCGGCGGCGAGGATGCGCAGCGCGAAATCCAGTCCGTCCTCGCCTGCGGTCAAGCCTAGCTTCGGCTCGTGGCTGTATTCGGGCGGCAGCGCGGCGAATTCCTGTTCGGTCACGTAGGGCGGATTGCTGACGATCAGGTCGTAGCGTCGACCGTCGAGTCCGGCGAAGAGATCCGACTTGATCACCTGCACGCGCTCGCCGACGTCCTGGAACTCGACGTTCTCGCGCGCCAGTGCCAGCGCGTCGTCGCTGATGTCGGCGAGATCGACCTGCCACTCCGGGTTGTGCGCGGCCATGGCAATGCCGATGCAGCCCGAGCCGGTGCACAGGTCCAGCGCGCGCTCGATCGGCCGCTCGTCGAGCCACGGCGAGAAGCCCCCCTGGATCAGTTCCGCGATCGGCGAGCGCGGCACCAGGGCGCGCGTATCCGACTTGAACTTGAGTCCCGCGAACCAGGCCTCGCCGGTCAGGTAGGCGACCGGCCTGTGCTCGGCGATGCGCCGTTCGATCAGGTCGATCACCACGCGCTTTTCATCGGCGGTGAGCCGCGCCGGACCATAGGCCGGCGACAGGTCGTGCGGCAGATGCAGCGCGTGCAGGACCAGATGCGTGGCTTCGTCGAGCGCGTTGTCGTAGCTGTGGCCGAACGTCAGTCCGGCCGCGCCGAAGCGGCTCGCGCCGTAACGGATGAAGTCGATGATCGTGGCGAGTTCGCTGGTCACGGAGATTTGTGCGCTGCGGAAGGGCCGCACAGTATAGGCGCAACCGGCATGGGTTTCCGCGCCGCGGAAGGCGCGGAAAAACGCCGCCTCCGGAAACAAAAAACCCCTGATTGATCAGGGGCTTGGAATTGGCGGAGAGAGAGGGATTCGAACCCTCGATAGAGCTTTTGACCCTATACTCCCTTAGCAGGGGAGCCCCTTCGGCCTCTCGGGCATCTCTCCGGAACTAGTTGTCCGCATCTCTTCGACGGCTTCGGGTTGGGAAATCTCGAAAGCCGCGTCCGGAACGCGTCATTGCCGACAAGCCCGGCGTGCGCCGTGCTGAGCGGGGCGCGAAGGATACCGACCTTGGGGGCGATGGTAAAGCTCAGGCTGATCCGGAACCGTCGGAAGGGTCCTCGCCTGGTGCCAGTTCACGCTTGATTCGCTGGTAGATCTCCTCGCGATGCACCGCTACGTCTTTCGGCGCATTGATCCCTATGCGAACCTGGTTTCCTTTGACGCCGAGAACGGTAACGGTCACCTCGTCTCCGATCATCAGCGTCTCGCCGACCCGGCGAGTCAAAATAAGCATGTGTTGCTCTCCATATGGTTTATCGGTCCGATGAGCCTTCGGCGCATGCAACCGCTCACCCGAGCGCGTCGAAGAACTCCGGGAACCTGACAGCCTCCCTCGCTGCCGCTCCCCCACTTTTCGTCAATGGCTCGTCGTTCTAACGCCCCGAAAGGCGACGCGGCGATACCTTGACCTTTCGATACTAACCAACCCCCCAGAGCGGCGCAATGCGTTGTTGCGCCTGAAGAATCCACACTTTCTTCACATTTAATGTGAAGCCAGTCGCTGTGCGATCCACTCCGGCAATTGGGCCAGAGCGGCGTCGAGCGCCGGCGAATCCACGCCGCCGCCCTGCGCCATGTCGGGGCGTCCGCCGCCCTTGCCGCCGATCTGCGCGGCGACGTGGGCAACGACCTCGCCGGCCTTGACCTTGCCGAGGGCGGCGCCGTGCACGCCACCGACGAGCGACACCTTGCCGTCGGCGCCGGCGGCGAGCAGCACCACGCAGTCGGCGAGCTTCTGCTTCAGCGTGTCGATCCCGTCGCGCAGCGCCTTGGCATCGAGGCCGTCGACACGCGCGGCGACGATGCGGATGTCGCCGACCGCGTGCGCCGTCGCGGCCAAGTCCTGCGTCGCGGAACTGGCGGCCTTCGCCTTCAGCGATTCGAGTTCGCGCTCGAGTTTCTTCTGGCGATCGAACAGCTGGCGCAGCTTGTCGACGACATCGGCACCGCTGGTCGACAACAGCGCGCCGATCTCGTCGAGGCGCGCTTCCTCCTCGGCGACGAATGCGATCGCGCCCGCACCGGTGACCGCCTCGATGCGGCGCACGCCGGCGGCGACGCCGCTTTCCGAGACGATCTTGAACAGGCCGATGTCGCCGGTGCGGCCGACGTGCGTGCCGCCGCAGAGCTCGGTCGAGAACTCGCCCATCTTCAGCACGCGCACCTCGTCGCCGTACTTCTCGCCGAACAGCGCGATCGCGCCGAAGTCGAGCGCATCCTGGTAGGCCATCTCGTGCACTTCGGCGAGCGCATTGCGCCGCACCTCAGCGTTGACCATGTCCTCGATGCGACGAAGCTCGTCCGCCGTGATCGGCTGGAAGTGCGAGAAGTCGAAACGCAGCCGATCCGGCGCGACCAGCGAGCCCTTCTGCTGCACGTGCGTGCCGAGCATCGTACGCAGCGCCGCGTGCAGCAGGTGCGTCGCGGAATGGTTCAGCACGGTCGCCTGGCGTCGTACGGCGTCGACCTGCGCGGAAACGTCCGCTCCGACGCGCAGCGCCGCGCCCTGCCAGCGGCCGATGTGGGCGTGGAACACACCGCCGAGCTTGATCGTATCGGACACCTCGAAGCGGCCGTCCGCGTTCGCCAACGCACCGGTGTCGCCGACCTGACCGCCGGACTCGGCGTAGAACGGCGTGCGGTCGAGAATCAGGAATGCGGTCTGGTCGTCGTCGAGCGCATCGACCGCACGGCCGTCGCGCACGATCGCCAGCACCTTCGCCGCGTCCGTGGACAGGACGTCGTAGCCGAGGAACTGCGTCGGCGCGAGCGCGCTCGCGACTTCCGCCGGCAAGGTCGCCTTGCTGTCGAAATTGCTGGCCGAGCGCGCGCGTTCGCGCTGCTGCTCCATCGCCGCGTCGAAGCCTGCCATATCCACGCCGAGGCCGCGCTCGCGCGCGATGTCGGCGGTCAGGTCGACCGGGAAGCCATAGGTGTCGTACAGACGGAACGCGGCATCGCCTGGGATCGTGCCGGTGGACTTCGCGGCGATGTCCTCGAACACCTTCATGCCCTGCTCCAGCGTCTCGCCGAAGCGTTCCTCCTCCGCCTTCAGCGCTCGCTCGACGAGCTCGCGCTTCTCCGGCAACTCCGGATAGGCATCGCCCATCACCTCGACCAGCGCCGGCACCATGGCGTGGAAGAACGGCTGCTTTTGACCCAGCATGTAGCCGTGGCGCAAGGCGCGGCGGATGATGCGACGAAGCACGTAGCCACGGCCCTCGTTCGACGGCAGCACGCCGTCGACGATGAGGAACGAGCACGCGCGGATGTGGTCGGCGATCACGCGCAGCGACTTGTTCTCGAGGTCGCTGGTATTGGTCAGGCGTGCGGCTTCCTTGATCAATCGCTGGAACAGGTCGATCTCGTAGTTGGAATGCACGTGCTGCAGCACGGCCGCGAGGCGTTCGAGGCCCATGCCGGTGTCGACGCACGGCGCCGGCAGTTTCGCCAGCGTGCCGTCGGCGGCGCGGTCGAACTGCATGAACACGAGGTTCCAGATCTCGATGTAGCGATCGCCGTCCTCGTCCGGCGAGCCCGGCGGTCCGCCCGGGATTTCCGGGCCATGGTCGTAGAAGATCTCCGTGCACGGACCGCAGGGACCGGTGTCGGCCATCTGCCAGAAATTGTCCGACGCGAACGGCGCGCCCTTGTTGTCGCCGATGCGCACGATGCGTTCGGCCGGCACGCCGATCTCGGTGTTCCAGATGCCGTAAGCCTCGTCGTCGGTGTGGTAGACCGTGACCCAGAGGCGCTCCTTGTCGAGCTTCAGCACGCCGGTCAGGAATTCCCACGCCCACCGGATCGCTTCGCGCTTGAAGTAGTCGCCGAACGACCAGTTGCCCAGCATCTCGAAGAACGTGTGGTGGCGCGCGGTGTAGCCGACCGAGTCGAGGTCGTTGTGCTTGCCGCCGGCACGCAGGCAGCGCTGGACGTCGGCGGCGCGCACGAACTTCAGCTTCTCGCTGCCGAGGAACACGTTCTTGAACTGCACCATGCCGGAGTTCGTGAACAGCAACGTCGGGTCGTTCGACGGCACGAGCGAACTCGACGGCACGATGGTGTGGTCCTTCGAGCGGAAGAACTCGAGGAACGCGGAGCGGATTTCGGAGGTTTTCATGGACGGATTCGGGGACTGGAGCGAATGACGGACACGCCGAGAATGCGGTCCGGAATTCGAGTCATCAATCCAACCCGAGGTCCGGATCGCCCGTTTCGGCGCGCGTGACGGCGCGTACTGTCGCCGCATCGAAGCCGCGGCGCAAGAGAAAGGCCGCGCGTTTCGACCGCTCGGCGGCGTCCGCGGCCGGCCTCGTCCCGGCATGGCGACGCAACTGCGTGGAGGCGATCGCCTCCCAGTCCGCCTCCGTCGCCGCGATCGCTTCGCGGATCGCGGCATCGCCGAGACCGTGCGATTTCAACTCGGCCTGGATGCGCAGCGGACCGTAGCCCTGGGCCGCCCGGCGCCGGGCGAGGCTGGCGGCGAAACGGTCGTCGTCCTGGTAGTGCCGCTCCTGCAGCCGCTCGATGGCTTGTTCGGCCTCGTCGCCGGCCTGCCCGCCGGCACGCAGCTTGGTCTTCAACTCACGTGCCGAATGCTCGCGCCGGGAGAGCAGGCCGAGCGCCTGATCGTAGGCGCTGCGGCGGGGAGCCTTGTCCGGGGATCGCTTCGGCATCGCACGCCGCCACGCGGCCTCAACGGCTCAAGGCAGCTTCACGCGCGTGGCGATGCGAGCGGCGATCTGCTCGCGCAGGTCGTCGACCGGCTGGCCGGCCGATTTCGCGGCAGCTTCGATCGCCTCCGCTTCGAGGCCGCCGGTGCGCGACGCCTCGGCCAGTGCCCAGGTGCGGGCAGCTCGGCGACCGCTGCGGCAGTACACCACCACCGTGGTATCCGGACGAAGGATCGCCCGCGACACCGCATCCACGGCGGCCTGCGACGGCTGTCCGCCCTCGACGGGGGCATACGCGAAGGACAGTCCCGCGCGCTCGGCCGCGGCCCCGATCTGCTGCGACGACGGCTGACCGGGCTCCTCGTCGTCGGGACGCAGGTCGACGACGGCGGTCATGCCGCGTGCAGCGAATCCTTCGACCTGCTGCGGCGTGACCTGCCCCGCGATCCAGACTCCGGCGACGAGCGGCGTCAGCTTGGCCTCCTGCCCGGAGGAATCGTCGGCCGCATTCGCCGTTGCCGCGAACAACGCGATGGCCGCGAGAACGATCCGCGCCAGAACCCCGACGGCCCTCGACACCAGCTGCGATCCCGCGATGCGCATCACGCCTCCTCGACCTCGACGGCCGGCAGCGGCGAATTGCCGCTCTTGGCGAGCAGCTTCGCACGCAGCGCGACGTCGATCTGGTCCGCGATTTCCGTGTGTTCCTTCAGGTACAGGCGCACGTTGTCCTTGCCCTGGCCGATGCGATCGCCGTTGTAGCTGTACCACGCACCGGATTTCTCGACGAGGTTGTGGGCGACGCCGAGCTCGATCAGCTCGCCTTCGCGCGAGGAACCCTCGCCGTAGAGGATCTCGAACTCGGCCTGGCGGAACGGCGGCGCGACCTTGTTCTTGACGACCTTGACGCGTGTCTCCGAACCGATGACTTCCTCGCCGCGCTTGACCGAGCCGATGCGGCGGATGTCGAGGCGTACCGACGCGTAGAACTTCAGCGCGTTGCCGCCGGTGGTCGTTTCCGGGTTGCCAAACATGACGCCGATCTTCATGCGGATCTG
>DBMH01000079.1 GCA_002297645.1 Rhodanobacteraceae bacterium UBA703
GCCGCACAGCAGCGCGGCTTCCGCCACCGCCATGCGCGCGCGCCGCCGCAGCGTCGCGCCGAGCGCGGCGGTCAGGGCGGATTCCTGCCGCCGTGCCAGCGAACGCGCGAGGAACAGGTTGGCGACGTTGGCCGCCGTGACCAGCCAGACCATCGACACGGCCAGCAGCATCAGCAGGAGTGCACCGCGCCGCTCGCCGATCCACAGCGCGCGAATCGGTTCGACGCGCAGGCGCAGGCTGCCGCCGAACGTCCCCTTGAGTTCCGGCATCGCCTCGGCGATGCGCGTCAGCTCGTCCGCGGCGGCGGCGTGACCGGCGCCGGTGCCGAGGCGTCCCAGCACCATCGTTCCGTCGAAGTTGCCGGTGCGGGAGCGATCGCGTTCCTCCGCGCTGAAGCCGAGCGGCAGCCACAGGCGCGTCCGGTTCGACGGGAAGACGAAGCTCTTCGGCACCACGCCCACGATGCGGTATTCGCCATCGTCCAGCCGGAGCGTCTTGCCGATCGCGTCCTTCGAGCCGTCGTAGCGTTGCTGCCATTCGTCCCAGGACAGGAGGACGTTGCGCGCCGCGCCCGGGGCGGCGTCCTCGTCGGCGAACAGCCGGCCGAGTACGGCCTGGGTGCCGAACAGGCCGAACAGGCCCGGTTCCACCAGCGCGGTCCGCAGCGAACCCGCGCGGCTGCCGTCCTCGTTCCTCTGCACCACTTCGCTGGTCCGGTACGCGGCCACGCCGTCCAGCGTGCGCGCCTCGCGGGCGATCTCCTCGCGCAGCGGCGTCGACAATCCGACGTTGAACGGAATACCGAGGACGCGCGACTCGATCGACACGAGGCGTTCGGAATGCGGGAACGGCAGCGGCTTGTAGAGCAGGCCGTAGACCACGCTGGACACGCAGGCCAGCGCACCGAACGCGAGGCCGAGCAGCAGGATCGACAGCGCGCTGAAGCCCGGTGCGCGCAGCAGCCGGCGCAGGACGTGGCGAAGATCGAAGAGGTTCATCGGGACTCCGGATCCGGAAGCGGAAGAGTGGCACGCGCCTGCTGGCGCAGGCGGTGCAGGGAGAGGGCGCGGCTCATCGGATCGGAATGCTCGCAGGCAGGGCGATGGAGTTCATTCGTTGCGCAACGCCACCATCGGGTCCACGCGCAGCGCGCGCCGCGCCGGCAGCCAGGTGGCGAGCAGCACGGCGAGGGCGAGCACGCCGGTCACGGCGGCGTAGACGGACGGATCGCTGCGCGAACCGGGCATCAGCATCCGGGCCAGCATCGTGGTGAAGGCCACGGCCAGCGGAAGACCGACGGCGAGGCCGATCGCGACCTGGCGGCCGCCCCGGCGCAGCACCATCGCCAGCACGCTGCCGGCCGGTGCGCCGAGCGCCCGGCGCACGCCGATCTCGCGCGTGCGGGCGGAGACGTCGAAGGCCAGCACGGCGTAGATGCCCGCCGCGGCGAGCAGGACGGCGAACAGCGCGAACGCGCCGAACATGCGGGCGAGCAGGTCGGTGCCCCAGAAGATGCGCTGGCGCCATTCCTCCATCGGACGCAGCCAGTACACCGGCAGGTTCGCGTCGATCGAGCGCACGGTTTCGCGCACGCTTCCGCCCAGCGCGGAAACGTCGCCGCGCGTGCGCAGCGCGAAGCTGACGAACGCCGCCGGATCCTGCGCCAGTGGGCGGTAGACGTTGCCGTCGCCGCGATGCGCCGGGTTGGTCGCGCTGGTCTGCAGGTAGTCCGACTGCAGGCTGTCGGCGACGACGCCGACGACTTCCATCCACGGCTTCTCGCCCTCCTTCGGCTGCAGGCGCACGCGCTGGCCGACGGCCGACTGGCCGGGCCACGCGCGCGCGGCGAACGCGGCGCTGACGATCGCGACCGGCGTGGAACCGGCGCGGTCGCGGGCGTCGAAACGGCGACCCTCGCGCAGCGCGATGCCGAAGGTGTCGAAGAAACCGTCGTTGACGCGCGTGGACCAGGCCTGCGGCAGGCGTGCATCGGTGTCGACGGTATCGCCGACCTTCGCGTACTCCTGTCTCTCGTAGCCCATCAGCGGCAGCGTGCTGGCGACCGCTGTCGATTCGACGCCGGGCAGGGCGCCGAGCGTGCGCTCGAGCTCGCGTGCGAACGCCTGTCGCGCTTCGGCGTCGGGATAGTCGGCCTCGAACAGGGCGATGCGCCCGGTGAGGACGCCTTCCGTGCGGATGCCGGTTTCGCTGTGCTGGGCGTCGACCGCGCTGCGGATGGCGACGCCGGCGCCGACCAGCAGCACGACGCTGAGCGCGACTTCGGCGCTGACGAGGAAGCGTCCCGGCCCGCGGCCGCCGCCGAGGCTGGCGGCTCCGCCGGCGCGCAGGCTGGCCTGGACGTCGAGGCGGCTCGAACGCAGGGCGGGGATCAGGCCGGCGAGCAGCGCCGAGCCGAACGCGACGAACGCGCAGAACGCGAGGTCGCGTGCGTCGGTGCCGAAATCGACCCAGTACGGCAGGTTGCCGGCGTCGGCGGTCGAACCGTCGCCGTGGCGCACCCACAACGTGGCGGCGAGGTAGCCGAGGGCGGTGGCGAGTGCCGCGACGACGAATGCCTCGGCGAGGACCTGGCGGATCAGGCTGCGCCGGTTCGCCCCGAGTGCCGCGCGCACACCGAGTTCCCGCGTGCGCGCGCTGAAGCGCGCCAGCATCAGGCTGGCGACGTTGGCGCAGGCGATCAGCAGCACCAGGCCNNGCGCAGGCGATCAGCAGCACCAGCAGTACGGCGAGCGACATCGCCGCCGTGCCCTGGCGGATCTGCGGCAGGATGAACTCGTCGGCGAACGGTTCGATTTTCGCGGCGTCGCCGCGCAGAGGCCGGCCGCGTTCCGCCGCGAGCGTCTTCGCCAGCGCGTCGAACTGGGCCTGCGCCTGCGCCAGCGACGTGCCCTCGCGCAGGCGGCCGAAGCCCTTGACCAGCGCGCCGT
>DBMH01000105.1 GCA_002297645.1 Rhodanobacteraceae bacterium UBA703
GCGAGGCCCGGTGCCCTCGGCCCCGATGCGTGGCATGAACGCGCCGTCGCGCGGATCGTCGGCGCCGACGCGCAGTGCGCCCACGCCGCGCAGTGCTCCGCCGAGCCGGAGCGCAGGCCAGATCCAGCGCTGACGCGCGCGAATCCCGTCGCTTTCCTTCCATCGGCCCGCCTTGCGGGCCGATGGCGTTCAGCGGGTCAGTACCATTCGAGCAGCGATACGCCGATGCCCAGATACCAGGCGCGGTGGTTGTAGTCGATGAGGCTCTGGCCGTAGCCGTTGAACAATTGCAGGTGGCCGCGCAGCTCGCCGGAAATCGGGAAGGCCCAGTCGAACTGGAGGGCGCCGTGCGAGCGATCCCCGCCGCGCAGCGAGTGGCGCGCCATCAGCGCGAACTCGTGGCCGTTGCGTTCGTGCACCAGTTGCAGGTCGGCGCGGCCGACGTAGTCGCCGATGTCCGGGTTGTCGTCGTTGTCTTCGGGGATGCGCCACCACGGCCGCAGCATCAGCGTCCAGCCTTCGCGCTCGAAGCCGAAGTCGAGCATGACGCGGTTCCAGCTGCGCGACATCGGATTGCTGCGTCCGTTGGACTGGTGGTTCACTCCGACGCCGAACAGGCGTCCGCGCCAGCCGAGCACGTCGTAGTCGGTGCGGAAAGCGAGCATCAGCTCGGGCTCGTAGTTCGTCTCGCTGAACGGGCGCGAGCGGGCCTCGTTGTAGACCTGCCAGTGCGAGACCTGCGTGTACCCCGTCCACAGGTCGCCGTTGTCGCCGAGCACGTTCTCCCACAGCTTGGTCTTGAGGCTGAGCTGGTACAGCAGCTCGAACGGCTGGAGATCGCGCCGCTCCGTCACCGTGCGCCCCTCCGCGGGGCTGGACGGGAACTGGTTGGTGCGGCTGGTGGCGAACACCGGCAACAGATAGACCGGCTTGTAGGCGCGGATGTGGAACTCGCCTTCCTTGCTTGCCTCGTCGAGCTCCCAGCGGGAATCGAGCAGGGAAAGGGCGCGGGGTGCGGCATGGCCGCTGTCGTGCGGAAACACGACGCTGCGTTCGGCGGACGGGGCTGCCGGCTCTTCGGCCCGTTTGCGGCCGAAGGCGGCGTCGTAGCAGCGCAGGCGCGCCGAATCCTCGGCGACCTGCGTGCAGTGCGCCGCCTCGTCTCCGGTGACCGCCCGCGCCGACTGTCCTCCCGCCAGGGCCGCAACCATCGCCAGCCACGCGATCCCGTGCCGTAACGGATCCTTCGTTTGCATCCACGCCTCCGCGACCCAAGCGCCGGCACGGAGGGTTGCACAGCGTGGAGACCGTTAGAAGACGTCTGCCGGAGACGACGTCGGACGGAGGACGTCAGCGGGCGCGCGCCCAGCGCTCGTACTCGGCTTTCGAGATGCGGCCGTCGCGGTTGCTGTCGGCATGGATGAAGTCGTTGGCGAGCGGCGGATAGGCGGCCGCGTCGTCGGCGCTCAGCCAGCCGGCTCCGCGGCGGTCGAGCTGGGCGAACGGCGGCGGAGGTCCGAAGTCGCGCGGCGCGGGCTGGCCGGTGTTCACGATCAGTTCGCCGCGGGACGTCTGGAACGTGGTCGTGCGCGAATCGCCGGTCGACTGGGCGGCGGCGGTGCCGGCGAGGACCAGCAGCGGAAGCAGGAAGGCGGGGCGCAGGTTCATGAGTCACCTCGGGTCGTGGAGCCGGGACCGCTCGCGCTCGAAGCCGCGCGGACCGGCGAGGGCGTCTCGAAGGGCCGTGAATCCCGATGCCACTTCGAGCCGGCGATGCGGTACGGAACGGGACCGGCTGCCGGCGATCCGTGCTGGCATGACGGATCGCGAAGGCCCGCCCCGTACCGCGGCAGCCTCGCATTCGTCCGAGGCCACCGCTCCCCATCATGGAGTGCCGGATCTTAATCGCTGCGAACCGGGCGGCGGGGCGCGGGAACGTACGCCGGTGTATCGTTCCTGACCGGTTCCCGAGGAACGTACGTGCAGACGGCCAATACCGCGCAGGAGGCGGAGCGATCGAAACAGGTGCTCGCCGCGATCGCGCTCTACAAGTTCCTGAAGGCGGGGGGATGCATCCTGCTGGCGGCGTTCGCATGGCGCCTGCTCGATCCGGTGCGCGCAGCCGGGTTCGGCCAGTGGCTCGAATCGCTGCACTGGATGACCCGATACGGTCTGGCGGCGCGCCTCGTCGATCGTCTGCTGGGGCTCGACCATCAGCAGTTCGTCCTGCTGGGGTCGATCGCGAGCGGCTATGCGCTCCTATATCTGGTCCAGGGTTTCGGCCTGTGGTCGGGGAAGCGCTGGGCCGAATATCTCGTCGTGGTCGAAAGCAGTCTCCTGCTTCCGCTGGAAGCCTGGGAGCTCGCGCACCGGTTCACGTTGTTCAAGCTGGGCGTGCTCGTCGCCAATCTCGCCATCGTGGTCTATCTGGTCTTCCTGCTGCGTCGGAGACCGGTCCCGTGACGTCGCTTCGCTGCGGATGGGCGATCGCCGTGATGCTGGGACTGGCGGGATGCGAGGGCCGGGTGGAGCCGGCTCCGCCGGCGCCCGCGCCGACCGTCACGGTGCCGCAACCGGTCGTGGCGGAATCGCCGCCGCCGGTGGCGCAACCCCTCCCCCCCGTACCTCCTCCGCGCGCGATCGAGGTGCCGCCGCCACCTGGGGCTGCCTGTCTGGCGAACACGGCCGCGGCCGGCCCGCGCGCGCGGGCCATGCACCGCTGGGTCGACGCCGCCGGCATCACGCACTACTCCGACCAGCCGCCGCCGCCTTCCGTCCGGGATCATCGCGTCATCGACGTGCGCGACTCGGCACCGATCGAGGTACGAGCCACCGGCTACGATTCGAACCTGCCCGACGAACTGCAGCGCCGGGCGGTCGCCGATGCGCTCGGCGTGCAGCGCGTCCTGCGCGATTCGCTCGGCGTACCACCGCCGTCCGGCATCGTGCTGCGCGTGGTGTTCGTCAGCGACGCTGCGGCATACGGGCGCCTGATCGGCAATCCCGCGCTGGCCGGCTCCGCGGGAGCGTATTCGACCGCGCAGCGCACGATCTTCGTGCGCCGTCAGGCGCAGGACGAGGCCGACTTCGCGGTGCTGCGCCACGAGATCACGCATGCCCTGGCCCACGAATCGATCGGCAGCCTGCCCACGCCGATCAACGAGGGGTTGGCGGAGTATTTCGGCCGCTACCGCGTCGCCGGCCTGGGAGGGCAGGTGGATGTCGGCGCAGGCGGGGCGGCGATCGCTGCGGCCGCTCCCGGCGGCGACGGCGCGGAGGCGCTGGTCGACCTGCTGGCTCGCGACGGCGACGATTTCTACGCCTCCGGCGCCGGCGACAGCGCGCGCGAGGCGCGTTACCTGCGCGCCTACGCCCTGGTGGCGGTGCTGATGCGCGACGCGGCGGGGCGCAAGGCGCTGTCCGGCCTGCTCGCCCGGCAGCGCGAGGATGCGTGCCGGCCGGTCGAGGCGGAGCGCATCCTCGATGCGCGCTATCCGGGAGGCCTCTCCGCACTGGCGCGGGACTGGGCCGGGTTCATGCGCGCGCCGCCGATGGATGTGCGTGCCTATTAACCGCCGACGGGGCGAGGTCTTTCCGTCGGCACAATGGATTTTCGCGATCGAAGGCCGGTGAATGCGCTTCGGGTCGGTTCATCGGGGGTTTATTTGAGTACTGGTTCTCAAAAAACGGTATGCCTGTTTTAAAGGCATTCATTCCGGCATTCGTCGATTCGCGAATGCATTTGATTCGGGGTTTCCTCGATATTGGCGATATCTAGGCGCATAACCGCGAGTCGGATAGACTGAAAACGCTGTGTTTGCACGGTCGCTCGCGATTCGTCATCCGATACGGCGCCGATCGCCGGTCCGTTCGATCGCCTTACGGTAGCCCTGCACGCTCAGTAGACGACATGCCCGAATCGGGGATGGGTGGTTTCAATCTGGATTGTTCAGTGGAGAGTTTCATGTCGGATCGTCAGATGGGTACCGTCAAATGGTTCAACGAGAGCAAGGGCTTCGGCTTCATCAGTCGTGAGAACGGACCGGACGTGTTCGTGCATTTCCGCGCGATCTCCGGTTCCGGTTTTCGAACCCTGCAGGAAGGCCAGAAGGTGTCGTTTCGCGTCGTCCAGGGCCAGAAAGGCCTGCAGGCCGAGGACGTGACGCCGGCCTGAACCGGGAACAGGATCGCGAAAGGCCGCGACTCGCGTCGCGGCCTTTTCTTTTTCCGCATTGCGATGATCAGTTCGAGCGCTTTTCCCGTTCGAGCCACACCAGCATGCCTTTCGCATTGAGCTCGGCGTCGATCGCGAGCAGCTCCCGGGTTCGCTGCTCCGACACCGGCGCGCCGATCCGCTGCACCTCCGAATGGAACAACACCTGCAGCGCTTCGGTCAGGTTCGCCGTCGAATCCGCATGGCCGGCATGGCGGCGCGCGAGGTCCACCTGCGCGTCGATGAGCCGGAGCAGGGTGCGGGCGCGCGCCTCGACGTCGCCGATGCGGGAGTAGTGCGTCAGCAGCATGGAGCGTGGCTGGCGCGAGAGCAGGCGATGGATCGTCGCCTTCATCGCCTCCGGCTCGAACTGCACCGGGCTGGTGGTCGGGAAGATCAGGGGTTCGGAGCCGCCGTCGAATTCGCGATAGCTGATGCCGAAGCAGTCGCCGGTGAACCAGCTCGAACTCGCCGCGTCGTACAGCGCGACGTGGTGGCGTGCGTGGCCGGGGCTGTCGACGACGTGCAGGACGCGTCCGCCCAGGTCGACGTCCTCGCCGTCGGACAACGCGCGGATGCGCTCGGCCGGGACGGGCACGATGCGGCCGTAGTGCGCGGCGACCACGTCGGCGCCGTAGACCTGCTCCGCGCTCGCCTGCAGGGCGGACGGATCGACCAGATGGCGCACGCCGCGCGCGTGCGCGAGCACCTGCGCGGCGGGCAGTTCCCGCAGCAGGGCGCCGACGCCGCCGGCATGATCGAGATGGACGTGGCTGGCGATCATGTAGCGCACGTTCCCGCGCGCGATGCCGCGCTCGGCGAGCGCCGAAAGAACGCGCGGTACGGTGTGGCTGGTGCCGGCGTCGTACACGGCCGCGAGCCCGCCGGATTCGATCAGGTAGCAGGCGCCGAAGTGCGGCCGTTCGAGCCCGATGTCGACGACGGTGATGCCGTCGCCCAGGTATTCGTGGTGCATGCGGAATCCCGCCATTCCGGAAACGGATGCGCGACGCGGATGATGGCATCATGACGACCCGATCCCAAACGGATGCCGCCATGTCCGCCGATGCCGTTCCCCTGCTGATCGAGCCGCGCCTGCACGACCTCGGCGACGGCTTCACGGTGCGCCGCGTGCTGCCGTTCCGCCTGCGCCGCCAGGTGGGGCCGTTCGTGTTCTTCGATCACATGGGGCCGGCCGGACTGCCGCCCGGGCGCGGCCTGGACGTGCGTCCGCACCCGCACATCGGACTCGCCACCGTGACCTATCTCTACGACGGCGCGATCATGCATCGCGACAGCCTCGGCAGCGAGCAGGTGATCCGGCCCGGCGACGTGAACTGGATGACGGCCGGGCGCGGCATCGTGCATTCCGAGCGGACGCCGGCGCCCGAGCGCGCGGCCGGACACCGCGTGCACGGCATCCAGACCTGGGTCGCGTTGCCGAAGCCGGACGAGGAGGTCGGGCCCGGCTTCTTCCATCATCCGGCCGCCACGCTGCCGGAGGTCGAGCGCGGCGGCGTGCGCCTGCGCGTCATCGCCGGCACGGCCTTCGGGCTGGAATCGCCGGTGCGCGTCCATTCGCCGACGCTGTACGTGGATCTGCAGTTCCTGCGCGACGACGAATTCGTGTTGCCGCCCGAGCACGCCGAGCGCGCGATCTACGTCGTCGAGGGGGAGGTACGCATCGACG
>DBMH01000320.1:0-619 GCA_002297645.1 Rhodanobacteraceae bacterium UBA703
CAGCGGCGCGCGATGACCCGATGCACACCGTAGCCCCGTCGGACGACGGGGCTACGGCAAGGACCTACTGGGGATCGTCGAATCCGTCGACGAAGAGGTAGTCGCAGGTCACGAGCACGTCGTCGACGTTCGCTCCGGCCAGCGTGCCGGTGGCGTCGTGCAGGCGGCACAGCGTGCTCGCGCCGCCGCTCGGCGGGCCCGACAGCGTCACGACCCACGGCGTTTCGTCGTCGATCGGATGGAAGGTGAAGGGGCCGTCGCCGGTCGCGGTGAGCTCGTCGCCGCCGTTGATCCGCAGCTTGACCTGGCCGTCGAGACCGACGACGTGTCCGCCGACGGTGTACCGGTTCGTCGTGCAGCCGACACCCAGGTTGACGTTGTTGCCGGCGACCGAGCCGCTTGGATTGGCGATGGTACAGGTCTGCTTCGGTGCCGTCGGTTGTGCCGTCACGCTGGCGACATAGGCGCTGCCGTCGGTCAGCGGCGTCGGGAACAGGAAGCTGCTGCCTGACACGGGGACGGTGTCGCCATTGTCCAGGTGCAGGACGAGGCCCGAGCCGGCGAGGCCGGTGACGATACCGCCGACGAAGTACGTATTCGTGACGCAATGGACCTCGAT
>DBMH01000320.1:625-18544 GCA_002297645.1 Rhodanobacteraceae bacterium UBA703
CCGTCGGCTGCGCGCCGATCGTGGCGACATAGCTCGTGCCGTCGGGCAAGCGGTTGGGGAAGACGAAGCCGTTCCCGGACACGGCGACGTCGTCGCCGTTGTCGAGGTGCAGGGTCAGCCCCGAACCGGCCAGGCCGGTCACGGTGCCGCCCACGCTGTAGGTGTTCGTGACGCAATGGACCTCGATCGACGTGGTGTTCTGTCCCGCGACCGTGCCGGAGGCGTTGGCGAGCGAGCAGGTCTGGTTCGGCACCGTCGGCTGCGCGCCGATCGTGGCGACATAGCTCGTGCCGTCGGGCAAGGGGTTGGGGAAGACGAAGCCGCTGCCGGACACGGCGACGTCGTCGCCATTGTCGAGGTGCAGGATCAGTCCCGAACCGGCCAGGCCGGTCACGGTGCCGCCCACGCTGTAGGTGTTCGTGACGCAGGTGACCTGCACGTCGTTGATCGTGCCGCCGACGGTGCCGCTGCCATTGGCGACGCTGCAGGTCTGGTTCAGCGACGAAGGCTGGGTGGCGACGACCACGTGATAGCTGCCGCCGCTCGTGACGTAGGGAGGGAAGACGAAGCTGCCGTTGCCGGCGACCGGCAGGTCGGTCGTGTCGTTCAGGCGCAGGACGAGCCCGGTGCCGGCGAGGCCGCCGACCGTGCCGCCGACCTGGTACTCCGGCGCACCGGCCTGGTAGCGGACGCGGTCGATGCCGATGTAGTCGGATTTCGAGCCGGTGGGGCCTGCGCTGGTGACGTAATAGCGGAACGCGATGCGCCCCTGGCCGTTGTGCGGGAGGTTGGAGACGGTGTACTGCGTCCAGGCATAGGGATAGCCGCCGGGCACGAGGTCCGGGTTCACCGAGAGGGCGATCGTCGTGAAGTCGCCGACGCCCCCGGCACCGCTGCCGATGTTGGTGCTGGCGCCGTTGGTGCTGAGGCGCACCTCGAGCCGGTCCGGGTAGTCCGTTCCGCCCGCGGGCGTCGCCGGCTTGCGCGTGTAGAACGTCAGTGTCGCGTTCGCGCCGAAATCCAGCACGGGCGTCAGCAGCCAGTTGCTGATGGTGCCGCTGCCGCCGGTGGTGTTGTTGAAGTTGGCGCCGATGTAGGCGTTGGCCGTGCCGTCGTAGGCATCGAACGGTCCGCCGGCACCCACGCTCGTACCCTGGAACCAGTTGGTGATGCCGACCGGCGAACTGCTGTTCTGCAGGAACCAGCCATTGGCTGCCAGGGTGGTGATGTCGTCGAATCCTTCGTCGAGCGACGAGACGTTCGGTGCGGTCGGGAGCGCGGGTTGTGGCTGCGGCGGCGTGGCGTCGGGCACGAAGCCCGGGCGCGCGAGGTTCGGCGCGGCA
Source organism: Rhodanobacteraceae bacterium UBA703 (assembly GCA_002297645.1). Lineage (GTDB taxonomy): Bacteria > Pseudomonadota > Gammaproteobacteria > Xanthomonadales > Rhodanobacteraceae > Dokdonella_A. The sequence goes on from DBMH01000320.1 coordinate 1,969, forward strand.
GCATGCACGGAAACGGCGAATGCGGCGCACACGACGGCGCCGGCCCAGGCGGTGGCCCTGGCGGAGTGGAAATACATGAGGTCCCCTGTGAGCGGAGTGGAAAGGCCGCTGTGACGGCAACGGCCGGCGCACTCTACACCGGTTCACCCGGGGATGAGAAATGGTGAAAAGTGGAATTCTACAGAAATGTGTACGCGGCGCGGCTCAGGCGTTCTCGAATCCGTTCCTGAAAATCTGGTCGAAGCCGACCGGCGGCAGGTCCGTCCCCTGGAAGATCCCGAGCGGCGCATAGTTCGAGTAGCCGGGGAACGCGTAGTAGATGTTCGGATTGCCCAGGCGGCGGATCAGGGCTTCGGACATCACGCGGCGATAATCGGTCGTGACGCCGACGTCGGTGTTCTCGTAGAGAGTCTCCAACCCCGGGAACTCGCCGTAGACGATGCCGCCGTTGACGCGACCGCCGAGCGCGAGCATCACGTTGCCATAGCCGTGGTCGGTGCCGCCGTCGGAATTCTCGATCGCGCGGCGGCCGAACTCGCTGACCACGACTACGCTCACGCGGTTCATGTAGTTGGTGCCGCCGCTGGACAGGTCGGTGTAGAACGCGGACAGCGCGTCGGAGAGGATCTGCACCTGGTTGCCGAACCAGTCGTAGCTCTGCGTCGGGTTGCCCTGGCCGACGTGCGTGTCCCAGTTGCCGAGGTCGATCGTCGCGGCACGCATACCGACGCCCTGCTTGATCAGGCAGGCGATGTCGCGCAGCTGCCGCCCGAACTCGCCGGTCGAATGGTTGGGGTCCGGGCTGTAGTTCGCGCCGCCCCCCGGCGCGTAGCCCGAGAAGTCCACGTTGCGCAGCAACGCGAGCGAATCGAGCGTTTCGGCGCCGGCGACTTCGAGCTGGGTCGTGCCGGACCACAACGCGTTCATGCGCGTGACCGCGCCGACGAGGCCGGGAATCTGCGTGCTGTCTTCGCCCCACGACCAGTGGAAGCTGTTGAGGCGGAAGTCGTTGCCGGCCCCCATCGTGATCGCGTCGGAACTGCCGAGCAGGCTGGCCGCGGTGATGCTGCCCATCGACACGGCCGGCAACGGTACGTTCGCCGGCAGGCCGCCGCTGACGAGATGGCGCGTGAGCCAGCCGACGCTGTTGCCGGTGCCTCCGCCGAAACCGAATTCGAGGTTGGCCTGCGCGTCGAAATGGCTGCGGATGACCGGAACCGGTGCGGCCTGCCCGGCGCCGACGACGAAGGCCAGGTGCTGGCTGTTGTAGAGGTCGCGCAGGCCGCTGGCGCGCGGGTGCAGGATCCAGTTCGGCGTACCTGCCAGCGCGAGACCCGCACCGGTGCCCGAACTCGGTACGCGCGTGCGGTCGCGATACTGCTCGTAGAAGCCGCGCTCCGGGCTGCTGCCCGACGGCGGCAACAGGCTGAGGCCGTCCATCGCGCCGCGCAGGAACACGACGACGAGCGTGTCGTCGGTCGCCGCGGCGGGCTGCAGGTCGGTCGGTGCGAACCAGGCCTTGGCCTTTCCGCTGCCGACGGCGAGCGTGGCGGCGCCGAAGCCCTTGAGCAGGGTGCGTCGATCGAAGGTGGTCATGGGGCTCTCCTCAACGACGCAGGAATTCGGGACTGCACAGCAGCAGGCCGACCGCGGTGCGCAGGCGCGCGATCGTGTAGTGCTTGGACAGGTCGCTGGCATTCCATTTGCCGGTACGCGCCGGCTGGCCGTTGGAAACATCGTCGCTGACGAGGTCGAGGGCGGCATTGGCGGCGGCGTTCTGGCGCAGGAAGTTCACCACGGTCGTGCGCGTGGGTTCCGGCCGGTAGCCGTAGAGGCGATCGCACCAGAAACCGATGAGATTGTCGGCCGTGCGTTGGGCGGCGTCGGGGAACGCCGCCAGCGTCTGCGCCTGCACGTCGGCGATGAACGGCGAGGCGTTGCTGCCGTTGGTCGCGTGCATTTCGGGCAGGCGCGCGAGCAGGCGGAAGGTCATGCCGAGCGCGCTGCTGCCCGACCAGGCCTGTTGCGTGTCCGGATAGCCGTTCGGCGTGGGCCAGTAGAACCAGCGATGGCCGGTCTGCTGCACGCGCGAGATGAATTCCTCGGTGGTCGTCCAGGCGCTGGTGTTGTCCGGCACCGGCGTGAAATCGGCGGCGAGGCCGCGCAACGCGCTGATCGCCGACATCGCCGGGCGCTTCATCTTGGTGCCCCAACTCGTCTTGTAGTCGCTCGAGGCGAGGATCAGTCCGACGCATTGCCCGATCTGGTCCGGCGCCGCGCGCGCGTCGAGGAACTTCGTCGCGACCTGGCCCACCAGCGCGCCGGACGGGTTGTCGCCGACGAAGCGCCGGCAGAGTTTCGTCGCGATGAAGTTCGCGGTGCCCGGGTGCGCGGCGAGTATGTCGAACACCTTGCGGCCGTCGGCCTGGTTGTCGTTCTGGTTGAACGCGAAGTAGCGGTTGAGGAAGTACTTGTTGGCCGGGTCGTGCCAGTTGAGCCGGTAGACGAAGGTGCCGTCGTTGTCGGTCGGGTATTGCCACGGCGCGTTCTTGATCGTCCAGCCGGTCAGCGCGCGCGCGGCTTCGTAGACGTCGTTGTCGACGTACTTCAGCCGCACCGGCTGGCCGTTCGCGTCGTTGCCGATCGGCAGCGACGCGTCGTCGGGCGACAGGATGCCGGCGTAGTTGCCGACGCCGAGCGTATGCAGCTCCAGCAGTTCGCGCGCGTAGTTCTCGTTGGGGCCGTCGCGCGTCGAGGCGTACAGGTCGAGGTAGAACATCATCGTGGTCGACTTCGCGACCGCTTCCAGCATCGTGCGGAAATTGCCGAGCGCGTTCGGGCGGATCACGTCGCGGTCGTAGTGCGGGAAGACCGGACCGCCATCGTAGTCCCAGCCGAATACGCTGAAATGGTCGTGCCAGAAACCGACCAGGATCTCGTGCAGCTGGCGCTTGCTGTAGGTCTGCCGGATGACCGTCGCGCAGTCGGTCTCGCTGGCCGGCAGCATGCGCTGGAAATAGTTGTTGGTGACCGAGTGATGATCGGCCCACAGTTGCGGCAGCGTCTTGGCCAGCGTGCTGAAACCGGCCGAGGCGAGGCGCGCGTCGCAGTCGCCGTCGGCGATCGCGGCCGGATCGAGCTGTTGCGCGATCCACGCGGCCCAGCGCGCGTCGTCGCTGCTGCCGAGCGCGTTGAACGCGGCGAGGTCGGCCTGCGAGAAGCCGTGCGTCGCGCGTGTCAGCCAGCGTACCGGTGCCGGCGGGAAGGTCAGGGCGGCCGGGCTCTGCGGCAAGTCGCGAGTAGCCAGGCCGTCGCGGCCGGGGCGGCGGCGCGACAGTTCCGATGGCGCGTCGGCAAAGCCGGTACTGGCGAACAGGCCGCCGAACAACCGGCGGCGCGAGGCGAGGAACGAGGCGGAGGATGCGGCGGCCATGACGGCGCTCCGGGGCGCGAGGGCATGAGGATTCCGCCGAAGCATCTCATGCCCGCCGGGCGCGAGGTGTGACCCGGTACGCCGAACGTCCGCCCTGCGCGGACGCGACGATCAGCGACTGGCGCCGACGATGCGCGGCTCCGGTTCCAGCTTCACTCCGAAGCGCGCATGCACGCCGGTCGCGACGTGGCGCGCGACGCGCAGCAGGTCCGCACCGCTGGCGCGGCCATGGTTGACCAGCACGAGCGCGTGCTGGTCGGAGATGCCCGCGTCGCCATCGCGGTAGCCCTTGAAGCCGGCCTGCTCGATCAGCCACGCGGCCGACAGCTTGCGCAGGCCGTCGTCGGCCGCCCATTGCGGCAGGCGGGGATGCGTGGCGGCGAGCCGCTCGGCGGTGTCGGCGTCGACGACGGGATTCTTGAAGAAGCTGCCGGCGTTGCCGATCAGCGCGGGGTTGGGCAGCTTGCGCGTGCGCAGGCGCGAGATCGCCTCGGCGATCGCCAGCGGCGTCGGTCCGCCGTCGCCGTTGGTCGCCATCCCGATCGCCGCGAGCTCCTCGGCGATGCCGGCGTAGCCGAGGCGCGGCTCGCGCCGACGCGGCAGCAGGAATTCGACGGCGGTGACGATCCAGCGCCCGGGGTCCTGCTTGAACAGCGAGTCGCGATAGCCGAACGCACAGGCGGCGTTGTCCAGCCGCACGAGGCGCGACTGCGTGCGGTCCCAGGCTTCGACCGTGTGCACGAATTCGCGCACCTCGACGCCGTAGGCGCCGATGTTCTGGATCGGCGCCGCGCCGACCGTGCCGGGAATCATCACGAGGTTCTCGAGCCCGGCATAGCCGTGGCCGATCGACCAGCGCACGACGTCGTCCCAGTTCTCGCCGGCCTCGACGCGCACGAGTGCGCCGGTGTCGTCCTCCTCGAGGACGCGGATGCCGCGCGCCGCGATCGCCAGCACCACGCCGGGCCAGTCGCCGGCGAAGAGCAGGTTGCTGCCTTCGCCAAGCACCAGCAGCGGCAGCGACTGCAGCGCCGGCTGCGCGAACAGTTCGGGGAGGGCATCGGCGTGGCGCACGTCTACCAGCAGGTGCGCGCGCGCCTTCACGCGGAAGGTGTTGCGACCTTCGAGCGGGGCGTCTTCGACGACGGTGTGGCCCTTGCCTTCGGCGGCGACCGGATCAGGCACGGGCACGGATCGCCTCGACGCAGTCGCCGATCAGGGCCGGGCCGCGGTAGATCAGGCCGCTGTAGAACTGCACCAGCGTCGCGCCGGCGTCGATCTTCGCCGCCGCATCGGCGCCGCCGCCGATGCCGCCGACGCCGACCAGCGGGATCCTTCCGCCGAGGCGTCCGGCCATGCCGCGCAGCACGGCCGTGGACTTCGCGAACACCGGCTTGCCCGACAGGCCGCCGGCTTCGTTCGCATGGCGGTGGCCGGCGACCGGCGCGCGGTCGATCGTGGTGTTGGTGCAGATCAGGCCGTCGATGCCGACGGCGAGCAGCACGTCGGCGATCGCGTCGAGTTCCGTATCGGAAAGATCCGGCGCGATCTTCAGCAGCATCGGCTTGCGCGCGCCGTGCTTCGCGCCAAGGCGCTCCTGCGCCTCGCGCAGCGTGCCGATGAAACGCTTGAGCGTTTCCTCTTCCTGCAGGTCGCGCAGCCCCTGCGTGTTCGGCGAGGAGATGTTCACGGTCACGTAGTCCGCGCGCGCGTAGACGCGCTCGAGGCAGAACAGGTAGTCGTCGACGGCGCGCTCGTTCGGCGTGTCCTTGTTCTTGCCGATGTTGATGCCGAGCGGGCCCGTGAACTTCGCGCGCTCGACGTTGCGCACCAACGCGTCGACGCCGCCGTTGTTGAAGCCGAGGCGGTTGATGACGGCCTCGTGCTCGGGCAGGCGGAACATGCGCGGCTTCGGATTGCCCGGCTGCGCGCGCGGCGTGGTCGTGCCGACTTCGACGAAGCCGAAACCGAGCGCGGCCAGTGCGTCGACGTAGGCGCCGTTCTTGTCGAGCCCGGCGGCGAGGCCGACCGGGTTCGCGAAGCGCAGGCCGAACGCCTCGACGGGCAGCGGCGCATGTTTCGCCGCGAGCAGGGGGCTGGTGCCGGTGCGGTACGCGGCCTCGATCGACGCGAGCGCGAGATCGTGCGCTCGTTCCGCGTCGAGGCAGAACAGGAAAGGACGTACGAGGGCGTACATGGTTCTCAGTGCATCCGGCCGGTATGGAGCCGGGTATGGTAGGTCAGAGTGACGCGACCGCCGACCTCGTTCTCGTCGAACAGGCGACGCAAGGCCGCTTCGAGCGGCGCGAATGCCGCATCGCCCGGCTTCGGTGCGTAGGACGAGGACAGCACGCGGCCGAGCAGGCTGTCGAAATCGAGGTGCTGCGCGTTCGGGAAGCTCGCGGATTCGAGGAAGCCGGTGCCGAAGAAGGCGCGGATCGACTCGTCATCCGCGCGACGGCTCGCGTCGGCTTCGGCGTAGCCGGCGCAATGGGCCATCAGCACCGCCTCGTAGTCGCGCATGAAGGCCGGTTCGCGCGAGCGCAAATTCCAGAACAGCGCGATGACGCCGGTGGCGCGCAAAATGCGCGCGAACTCGGTGCGCGTCGGCGACGGGTCGAACCAGTGGAACGCGGTGCCGGCGGCGACGAGATCGACATGCCCGTCCGGCAGCGTGGTCGCCTCGGCGCGGCCGGCGACAGCGTGGAATCCGTGGTGTCCGTGGAGCAGGCGCATCGCCGCGTCCCGCATCGGGCCGTTCGGCTCGACCGCGTACACCGTGCAGCCCTGGTCGAGGAACAACGCGCTCGAAAGGCCGGTCCCGGCGCCGACGTCGGCGACGACCGCCTGCGGCGGCAGCCACCCGCGCGCCTGCAGGTGCCCGATCAGCGCCGGCGGATAGCCGGGGCGATAGCGCACGTAGTCGGCGACACGGTTGCCGAAGCGCTCGGTCGGATCGCTGGCTGCACCGGAACTCATCGGTCAGACGAACAGATGCGCGAAGAACGCCAGTCCGCCGAGGAACAGGAAGATCACGCACACGGCCAGGACCGCGACCACGAGATGGGCCCAGCCGAGCACGAGGCCGGCGACGGCCAATCCGTCTCCGTCGATGGTGCCAGGCGGTGCGCGCCGGATCTCGCCGCGGGCGGAGTGGCCGAGCACGATCGCCAGGATCGCACCCAGGACGGGCAGGGCGCACCACGACAGCACGCCGAAGACGAGGCTGGCGACCGCGGTGCCGCTGGTGTGTCTGACGGTGTTCATGCCGCGGATTCTACCCGTGCCCCGCGGACTTGGCAGGGCGCCCGCACGCCATCGCCGGTCAAGGGCGATGGCGCGGGGCGGCGACGCTCGGTGCTCAGTGCTTGCTCGCCGACTCCGGCGGCGGTGCCGGGAAGCGCACGACCGGCCCGTTGGCTTCCTTGCCCGGCGGCAGTGCCGCCGGAGCAGGCGTGCCGGCCGGCCCCAGCGAATGCACGAAGGACCAGAGCGCTTCCAGATCGGTCTCGCTCATGGTGTTCAGCGCCCAGTACGGCATCGGCGGACGCGTCGTCAGCGTGCGCGCATACGCCTTCCACGTGGCGAGGTCCATGGCACCGATCCGGTGGCGCAGGTTGCTCGGATAGGTCGTGCCCCAGGCGCCGGCGAAGCCGAGCTGGCTGCCGGTCAGCCATTCCGCCTCCGGCGTCTTGCCGCCGCTCGGCGCGAAGCCGTCGGTGTGGCAGTCGTTGCAGCCGCCGACCACGCTGAGGTAGCGGCCACGGGCGACGAGATTGGCGTCGTGGGCCGGCTCGGCGGCGAAGGCGGACGAGAGGAAAGCGCAGAGCAGCAGGGTGATGCAGAGAGGAAGCCGGATCATGAGGGTCTCGGTAGCGACCGGCACCCCGCCGGTCTTCGCCGTGGATAACGATGCGTTGCCGGATTTGCTGTCACGGGGCGTTTGGCTGGCGTTCATGAAAAAAAGTCCGAGCCGAACGCCAGGGCGGCGGTGTCGACAGCGGAGCACAGGGAAAAAAGAACTTCATCGGAGAGGGCGATTCAGGCGTGCCATCGAAGTACAGCCCGCTCGCGGGCGGAGGTCCGGTAAAAGCGGTGCCTTGGGAAGGCTGGCCGGAGTCCTGGAGACTCGACTCCGGCTCGGGCCTCTCCATTTCCTGTTCGCTACAGCAGTGTCTCGATCAACAGGCACCCCTCCTGCGCGGTGATCCGCAGCTTGGTGCCTATGGCGAAGCCGAGTTGCTCCAGCCACAGGCCGCTGAGGCGCAAATGCGGGACCAACTGATCGCCGCCGTGATCGTGAGTACCGGGATAGTGGGTGTAGCTGACGGTGCATCGCCGGGGGCGGCGTGGGCGCCGGGGTGCGCTCAGGCGGGCGGGTCTGGCAGGCAGCGGTGCAGGCTCAGGTTCGGTTGGCGGCCGGGTCGGGGCAGGGCAGACAAGCCCGGGTTCCGGAACACACCGCGGATGGCGGCGGACCGGCGGTACAGTGGCTGGCGAGGTGGAGGTGCGGCGACGACTCATGATGCCTCCCGCTGGTCGGAGGCGGGTTGGGCCAAGCAATTGCACTGGCGCAGAGCGGCGTCGATGCGGGCGGACAGGATTCGCAGGCATTGCGCCAGCACGCCGGGCTGGTGGAGCAGGTGCGTGGTGAGATCTTCGTTGGCCTGCTCGGTGGCCGCCAGTGCGGCCAGCCGCTGCATGACGTCGCCCACTTCAAGCAGCAGGGCATGCGCGCCCTCGGGCAACAGGTAGCCCGGCGCGTGGGCCGGCGGGGATGGTGCGGTGTACATGGCAACGCCCTCCTGGAATACGCCAAGTACCGCCGCCCGAAGGCGACGGGATGTCGGGAGGTTCGAAACCGCTAACAGACGGCGGGCGTATTTCCCCGAAGGGTGTTGTATTAGCCGCCCTCCCGACGCAGGCATCGCGTCGGCTTGCGCCCGTAGGATTGGGCACAAAAAACCCACCGGTTTGTCGGAGGTGGGTACCGCTGTTAGAGGAGTTTCGACGCTCCTTGGTGGCGAGAGTGCTACCACTATGAGAGTCATGTCAACACCGGTGCCGACAAATTTAGAGAAACGGAGAGATCCGACATAACTTCTACATCAAACCTGACAGCGGACCTCGTCTCGCACCGCCGCCAGATGAGAGTCCCTCTCATTCGACCGAGGCCTAGACGCGACTTTCAAACTCCGCCCGCACCTGTCAGCCCCCCGACGGGCTCGGTCACCGGTCGCATTTGAAGTCCTAGATCACCTTATAGCGCGCACTTACATCAGCCGAAGCGCTGCTAGAGAGCTGATCTACGCCATGGAATGTGCACTCTGCGCGCTGTTTTGCAACAATCGTAACGACCGAACAGATAGGGGGTGGGAAACAGATGTTCATTTCAGAGGTTCGCGTTACGAACTTTCGATCCCTCGTGGACGCGAATGTTAATCTCACTGGCTACACGGCATTAGTCGGCTTGAATGATGCAGGAAAGAGCAATCTTCTCCGAGCAATGAATTTATTTTTCAACGGGGAAACTGATCTCGGCGAGCAGCTCTCTTTTGAACGTGACTTCTCTCAGAATGCAAAGACTGGAGTGAAGAAGGCTCGCCAGATAACGATTGAGATTGATCTAAACCCCCCTGGTCATTACCGTGATGCAGACCCAATCGTCTGGCGAAAGACATACCGAGCCGGAAGCACCAGTCCGCATTCGGACGAAGTCTTTCGCAAGGACGGACAAGCCTTTAGTCCAAAGTCACGAACAGCATATTGGGCTCGAAGCATGGCTTTTGAGTACGTCCCTGCTGTGCGAGGCAGAGCATTCTTCAACAACCTTAAGCGTAGGCTCCATGCAACCTTGGCTGCTACTGTTGCACCAAAGCTAACTAGCGCCTCAGATGCCTTTCTCGCCGGCCTCAGGGCAGAGGTGCAAGCCATCGAGAATGAGTCAAAGCGGCTACTTGACCTTAGAACTGAATTTTCCTTGCCTAGCGATCTGGGCGACCTCTTTGAAGCGTTGGAATTCAATTCTGGGGACAGCTCCAGCGTTACCACAGCCCTAACCTACCGTGGCGACGGAGTACAGGGACGTCACGTCCCACTTATTCTTAAGTTTCTAGCAGATCAGCGTAAGAAAAATTCGGTAAAGGGTCGCGCCCCATCTGAAACTGTCTGGGGATTCGAAGAGCCTGAGAATAATCTTGAGCTCGCACGCCAGATAGATGTTTCGCAAGAGTTCGAAACATATTGCCGTGATGTTCAGATAATTGTGAGCACCCACTCCCCCGCCTTCTATCGGACTGCGAAATCAAGCGGCATAGGATCACTACAGTTTGCCTCACGTAAGAATGGTGCCACTACCTACGAGTCGCAGCCTGTTGCAGAAGCAGTAGACGGCACTTTAGGTTTGATGCCATTCGTCGAGCCCTACTTGGAGGAGGCCGTCAAACATCGTGACCAGCTCCTGACCAGTATCCGCGACGCGGAGGCTGCTGGGCTTCTAGCGGGGGGAGACGCTATTTATGTTGAGGGCGAAACTGACGCAACTGTCTTGACGGCAGCAGCCAAATCCCTTGACACAGATTTGCGCGGCAAAATTGTCTATAAATCAGGCCTCGGCGCCGGCGCAAATTGGGTCGCAGACTGCTGCATTGCAAGAATAGCCTTACCCGATCTCACAGGAATTTCCGTAGCGCTTTTTGACTATGACGAAGCGGGCCGCAAGGCGTCAGAACATCTTAAATCTTGCGCAAGCGCACTGAAGAGACAAGAAGCAGTTCGCATTGAGTTTGTTGGCAAGAAGACCGGAGACGACCATGTCCGAGCAATTATAAAATCAGGAGTAAAAATCTCTTTTTCTATTGATGAACTATGCCCTGAAAGTGCATGGAGACACGCAGAGAGCAAAGGCTGGCTAGAGTCACGCAGCGAAGAATTAGCAAAACTTAACATCGGCCTGGCTGGAATGGATCAAACCTTGAACGACGCCATTGACGCAAAGCTTCCAGACGCCTTCCATAGACTGCTTGTTAAAAATAGGATCAGGGGCACCGACAAATTGAAATTCTCAAAGCACGTAGCTAAGGAGATGGCAAACACTGGAACAGTACCGCCGACATTAGCGGAGCTAATAAAGACGCTAACAGGTAAATTTCAAAAATAGCGCCAGAGCAAAAAGGCGACCTCTCGGCCGCCTTTTTGCTTGAACCTACTTTTAACGCACTTCAAACCCCAACAGGATTCGCCTTCTCCGGATCAATGTTGTACTGCTTGATCGCCCGGGCCACGTCCTTCGCGGTCATCTTGCCGTCCTTCGCCAGCGCCGCGATGGCGGCGTGGGCGATGTAGTAGCGGTCCACTTCGAAGAAGCGGCGCAGGTTGGCGCGGGTGTCGGAACGGCCGAAGCCGTCCGTGCCCAGGACCGAATAGGTCATCGGCACGAAGGCGCGGATCTGGTCGGCGTAGGCGCGCACGTAGTCCGTTGCGGCGATGGCCGGGCCCTGGCGGCCTTCCAGCAGCTGGGTGACGTAGGGCTTGCGCTGTTCGGCTTCCGGGTGGAGGCGGTTCCAGCGCTCGGCGTCGAAGCCGTCACGGCGCAGTTCGTTGAAGCTGGGGCAGGACCAGATGTCGGCGGTGACGCCGAAGTCCTTGTCCAGCAGTTCGGCCGCGGCGATGGCTTCGCGCAGGATGGTGCCGCTGCCCAGCAGTTGCACGCGCAGTTCGCCCTTCTTGGGCTTGCCGGCGTCGGTGAGCAGGTACATGTCCTTGATGATGCCCTCAACTGCACCTTCTGGCGGCCAGGTGGGCTCGGTAGCAAGGGCAGCATTGGTGCAGCCGCCGCGCCCCATATCGCCTTCGATGGCGCTCCAGTCTGTTGCGGCGATTCGAGCTTCGGGCAGTTCGTACGACAAGAGAGAGTCAGCTCCTGCGGACATGAATGGTTGCGCTCAGGAGTATGCCTTCTTTCGGACGCGGCTGGACGATTGGGCACGTTGGACCTTCTTCCAGACCGCATACTCCCTGGGCAGGCAAACGGCGCAGGGCCGGTAGCCGGCGGCGACGGCCGTGGCTTCGTCGGCGAAGAAGACGCGGTGCTTCACGTAGCCGCCGCGGGCGATCGCCCGCAGCGCGGCGCGACAGTCCAGGCGGCCGTAGAGTTTGTTGCCGCGATGGCCTCCGAAGGCGCCGGGCGTGGTGCTGGCGTACGGCTTGCCGTCCGGTCCGAGCAGCGTGAATGTCTTGTTCAAGGCGCGTCGTGGGAGCCTGGAAAACTTCTTCATTTCCGCTACAGCGGGAATCCGTCTTGCCTTGGATTCCGCTGGGGAAAGATCAGGATGGATCCCTGCTTTTGCGGGGATGACGGCGGTGAGGATTTCCTGAGGTTTCCTTGCAGGGACTTCGCCCGTAGTCTCACGGCGCGTCGTGAAACGACAACTCCAGGCCTATGCGCTCGCCCTCGCGCACACGGCTGACGGCGTGCCTCAGGTTGACCCGGTAATAGCCCTGGCTGCCCTTGAAGGGGCGTTCCGCCGTCGCGATGACCGCCGCGTCGCCGAGCCCGAGCGGCAGCACCGCCGGGCGCGATTGCATGCGCGGGCGCTGCTCCGTCGTCACGAACTCGCCACCCTGGAAGTCGACGCCCGGCTCGGACAGCACGGCGACGACCTGCAGGGGAAACACCTGTGCGCCGTCATGGCGCTGGTGCAGCGACACGTGGTCCTCGACGCCGAGCCGGCTCAGGTGGGATTGCGGCCGCGTCTGGCCGGCTTTCCGGTTGTGCTGCAGGAAATCCGCGAGCTCCGCCGGAAAACGGTGGTCGACGCCCAGGATTTCGTTCCAGCGATTGGCGACGACGACCAGGCGGCGGTAGAGGGCCGTACGCCACGGTTCCAGTGGCGCCGGCAGACCGCCATCGAAATAGAACAAATCGCCGCGCCCCAGCTCATTGGATTCCAGCGCCACCCGGGTCGCGTCCGGCGCAGCGGTCTGCTGCGCCAGGTGCCGTGCTGCATCGGTGCCGAGCAGGCCGGATAGCACGGTATGGCCTTCGGCATCGAGCTGCCGGCCGATATCGGCCCAGTCCAGACGATCGAGCGTCGTGTCGAATGCGGTCATGAATCTTCCTTCGTCAGGACTGGGCTTCGCGGCGCAGCAGCTCGCGCTTGCGCTCCACGCCCCAGCGGTAGCCGGCGAGGTCGCCATCGCGCCGCACGACGCGATGACAGGGAATGGCCACGGCGAGGGGGTTCGTGGCGCAGGCCTGCGCGACTGCGCGCACGGCCTTGGGCGAGCCGATGCGCTCGGCGATCTCGGCATAGCTCACGGTCGTGCCGGGCGGGATCTCGCGCAGCGCACGCCAGACACGTTCCTGGAAGGCCGTGCCCTGCACGTCCAGCGGCAGGCGCAGGCCGATCGAGGGCGCTTCGACGAAGCCCACTACCTGGGCGATCAACTGCTCGAACTCGTCGTCGCAGCCGATGAGCTCGGCCTTGGGGAACTGGTCCTGCAGGTCGCGCACGAGCCGATCGGGATCGTCGCCCAGCAGGATGGCGCAGATGCCGCGCTGGCTTTGCGCCACCAGGATGGCACCGAGCGAGCATTGGCCCACCGCGAAGCGGATGACCGCGCCGGCGCCGCCGGCTCGATAGTCGCGTGCGCGCATGCCCAGCAGTTGTCCGGAGGCTTCGTAGAACCGGCTGTTGGAATTGAAGCCCGCGCCGTAGATGGCGTCGGTGATGGAGGCGTCCGGGCTGCTCAGTTCCTCGCGCAGCTTGCGGGCGCGATAGGCCGAGCCGTACGCCTTGGGCGTCAGGCCGGTTTCGGCCTTGAACAGGCGGTGGAAGTGGAACGGGCTCATGCCCACCTCGGCCGCGAGGTCGTCCAGCGACGGCAGCGTCTCCGAGGCCTCGATCAAGCGGCAGGCGCGCGCCACCCGCTCGGTGCGCTGTGCCGCGACGCGGGTCTGGTCGCCGCCGGCGCGGCGGCTGCCGCGATAGCCCGCCGCTTCGGCGGCTGCGGCGGAATCGAAGAATTCCACGTTTTCGCGCTTGGGCAGCCGCGCCGTCGAACTCGGCTGGCAGTACACGCCCGTGGTGCGCACCGCGTAGACGAAGTGGCCGTCGGCGGCGGCATCGCGCGCCTGCACGGCCTTCCAGCGGTCGTCTTCGGTTTCGTAGGCAGGGGTCGTCGTCACGGCGGAACTCACTCCTGGTCGATCGCGGATTTCATCCATCAAGAGGTCACGATACGTTCCCCTCGGATCGCAAGCACTCCGATTCTTGCGGTCGATGTTCATCGGCCGGGCAAGCGCCACAGATACCAGGCGGCCACGGTCCGGAACGGGCTCCAGGTCTCGCCGATCTCGCGCATCTGGCGTGGTGTCGGCGCCTTCGCCAGACCTTTCAGGCGGCCATATCCTTCCCGCACGCCGAAATCGTCCACGGGCAGGATGTCGGAGCGCTCCAGCGAATAGATCAGGAACATTTCGACCGTCCATCGCCCCACACCGCGCAGGGACGTCAGGCGCTCGATCAGCACCGCGTCGGGCAAGCGTTTCGCCTCGTCGAGATCGGGCACGACGCCTTCGACGGCGGCCTGGGCGATGCCGCGCACGGTCGCCAGCTTCGCCGCGGAGAAGCCGCAGGCGCGCTGCGTTTCGGGATCGGTGGCCAGCAATTGCACGGGTGTCGGGAAGGAGGCGTCCGGGTAGAGCGCCAGCAGGCGTCCCAGGATCGCATCGCCGGCCTTGGCGTGCAGCTGCTGGTAGGCGATGGCGCGCACCAAGGCCTCGTAGGGCTGGCGCGCGGGCTTGGCCTCGTGGCGGCACGGGCCGATCGCGGCGATGTGGCGGGCCCAGTCCTCGTCGAGTGCGGACAGGAAAGTGGCTGCCTGACGGTAAGCGCCCGGTGACAGATCGGCGGCAATGGTGTCGCTCAAGCTCAGAATCCCGGCAGCGTGGCGGTCCGCGGCCCGGACGCGGCTTCCCGGGACGCTATCGCGTTTTCGTGCTCCAGCAACCAGCGCTTGCGATGCGGTCCCCAGGCGTAGCCCTTGAGGTCGCCGTTGCTGGCGATGACCCGGTGGCACGGCACGACGAGGGCGATCGGGTTGGCGCCGTTGGCCGCACCGATGTCGATCGCGGCGCGCGGGTCGTCGAAGCCGAGTTCTTTGGCGAGCTTGCCGTAGGTTGTGGTGGTGCCTGCCGGGATGCGTCGCAGCGCCGCCCAGACCCGCTGCTGCAATTCCGAGCCGGCCGTCGCTGTTCGAATGGCATCCAGTGCTTCCAACTCGCCCTCGAAGTAGCGGGCCAGGGCATCGGCGATTCCGGCGGGAGCCGGGATTTCGCTCAGTTCCACCTCGCCGTAGTGTTCGCGCAGGCCGCGATGCAGTCGCGCCTTGTGATCGGCGAATTCGAGTGCGCGCACGACCTGCTGCGCATCGGTCGCGAGCAGCATGGCGCCCAGCGGCGAATCCAGAGGGCTGAGAAACCGCTTCATGATGTGCTCCTGGTCGAACGAATCGGGTCGGATGGCTCGTTGCCGAAGTGGCGGCTTGCCGGTTTCAGCCGCGTCACGCCGGAGTCGCCGAAGAGGAAGGTTTCGCCACTCGCCATGTGCAGCTCGGTGCGACCGTCATCCCGGACCCGCCAGTGCGCATCGCCGGCGTCGACCAGCGACTGGCACCAGGCCTCGACCCGACGGCGCGCGTCGGACAGCTCCTCCGTCGGATCTGTGGCAGTCGTGCTCATGGGGCAATCTCGGCGGCCGCAATCACTCTGGCATCGTCGTCACGGGAAGACACTCCGTCTCTTGCGCTGGAATTCCGGGCGTCATCCCGCTTTCCGGAAAGTGAGGTTGATGCGCCGGCTGCCCAGCAACGCATGGGGTTCGTCCTTGAGCGGCATCACGCCGTGGTAGCGCAGGCGATCCGCACCGCCCCACACCACGACGTCGCCGTGGTGCAACGGCACCTTGATCGTGGGGTCGGTGCGCGCAGGGCCGCCGAACAGGAAGGTGGCGCGCACGCCCAGGGATACCGACACGATGGGAGCCCGGTAGTCGCGCTCGTTCTTGTCCTGGTGCAGCGAAAGCCGACTACCGGGGGCGTATTGATTGACCAGGCAGGCGTCGGGCTCGAAACGCTCGAAGTCCGCTGCCGCCGCCGCTTCGTTCGCCAGGCGGGAAAACGTCGCCGGCATGGCCGGCCAAGGCATGCCGGTATCCGGATCGACGGAGGTGTAGCGATAGCCACGCCGGTCGGTCGTCCAGCCCAACGCGCCGCAGTTCGTCAGCGCGACCGACATGGCGAAGCCGCCGGGCGTCACCATGTGCCGGAAGGGCGACAGGGCGACGATGCCGTCGATGGCTAGGATCAGGTCGGACACGTAGGGCAGGGCGAATCCACGCAGCACCATCGCAGCCGGCCCGAGTCGCTGGCGCCGCTCTGGCTCGGTTGTCTCGAAGAGTTCGAGCGACGACATGCTCACCTCGCGTCGTGGAAGATCAGGCCGACCGTGTGGCGCCGGCCGCTGCGTAGGCGACTGACGCCGTGGCGCATGGCCACCTGGCGCGGGCCGCGCGGCTTCGTCGCCGGTCGCTGATTGACGGCGAACACCACCGCATCTCCCTGGCGCAGCGGAACGACCTCTGCCCGTTGCCCCTGGGTCGAGCGTTCCGTCATGACGAACTCGCCGCCGGTGAAGTCCCTGCCGGGCTCCGACAGCAGGATGGCCACCTGCAACGGAAAGACGTGCTCGCCGTAGAGGTCCTGGTGGAGGCAGTTGTAGTCGCCCTCGCCGTACCGGAGGATCAGCGGCGTCGGCCGGGTCTGTCCGGCCAGATGGCATCGCTGGAGAAAAGCGGCCAGATCGTCCGGGTACTGCACGTCGATGCCCAACTGCCGGTTCCAGCGATTGGCGATCGGCGCGAGGCGGGGGTACAGCGTGTGGCGCAATTGATCGAGCAGGGACGGCAACGGATAGGCGAAGTACTTGTACTCGCCGCGTCCGAATCCGTGGCGAGCCATGACGATCCGTGCGCGAAAGCCCTGTTCACGTGGATAGAGTGCGGCGAGCGCATCGCATTGCGGCGCCGCCAGGAGGTCCGGCAGCACGGCGTTGCCGCGAGCATCGAGCGAATGCTCGATGCT
>DBMH01000052.1 GCA_002297645.1 Rhodanobacteraceae bacterium UBA703
CGGCCTCGCCTTCGCCACGATGAGGGCGAACGCGAACCCGGGATCCGTGTGCCCGCCGAACCGCCACCGAGGACAGCCGACATGCCCAACTTTCGCATCCGCCCTCTCGTCCACGGCGCCGCCCTTGCCGCCCTGCTCGCGGGCGTGGCGGGCTGCGCCGGAACGCCGCCCGTGCGCTCCGGCGCGATTCCTAACGTGGCCGTCGGCCCGCAATACGACACCACGCACGTCTACATCGACGCGGAGGAGCACTACGACGCCTTCGTCGACGCGTTCACCTCGACGTTCGGTGGCAAGCCGTCGAAGCGCGGCACGTTCAACGTCATGCCGGTACCGGCCAATACGCAGGCCCAGTACGTCTGGTCGCCGGTCGGCAACCTCTCGACCTTCTTCTTCCTGACGCCCATCCCGTATCCGTTCGGCCAGGAACGCACCGGCTGGCTCGTCACCGACATGGACCAGGCACTCGCCGCAGCGCGTGCCGCCGGCGCCGAGGTCGTCGTCGACAAGTTCAAGGACCCGATCGGCTACGACGCGGTGATCCAGTTCGCCGGCGGCGTGAAGTTCCAGCTCTACTGGCATTTCACCGCGCCGTCGTACGCCCCGCTGGAGACGGTGCCGGACAATCGCGTCTACGTGTCGCGCGACGCGGCGGACACCTTCGTGAAGGACTTCCTCGCGTTCTCGCACGGCCGTCTCGTCGCCGACGTCGCGAACGCCGATGCGGCGGAGATCGGTCGGCCCGGTGAGACGTTCCGGCGCATCCGGATCGAGTCGGCGTTCGGCAAGATGCTCGTCTTCGTCACCGACGGCCACCTGCCGTATCCGTTCGGGCACGAGATCACCGGCTACGAGGTGAAGGATCTGGACGCGACGCTCGCGAAAGCGGTCGGTGCCGGCGCGACGGTGCTGGCCCCGCGCTTCGAGGCGGTGGAATCCAGCACCGCGATCGTCCGCTTCCCCGGCGGCTACGTCGCCGAGATCCATGCCGCGAGAAGGCGCTAGGAAGAGTTCGCTGCGAGAACCCGCAAGAAAGGGAGAACGAATATCTCGACGTCGTGCCCGTGAAACGGACATCCAAAGAAGGCAGCAAATGGATTCCCGCATTCGCGGGAATGACGACGTCTCCGGAGGTTCCTCATGTTCTCCAGAGGCTCCTCATGGCGATTCGCCGGCGTTCCGCTGCTGCCCGCGATTCCTGGGAGGGATTGAACGAATATCTCGACGTCATGCCCGCGAAAGCGGGCATCCAAAGAAGGCATCGAACTGGATTCCAGCGCTCGCGGAAACGACGACTCCTCCAGAGGTTCCTCATGCCGGTCATCGGCGTTCCACGCATCTCCGCGATTCTCCAACTCGCGCTCCTGTGCACGGCGGCGGCTCTCTGCACCGATGCTCGCGCCGCGACGGCGGATCCGGATGCGGATGTCCCGGCCGAAGCCGCGGCGGCACGGCCCGCCATCGGCATGTACCGCTGGCAGGAGGACTGGTCCGTCCTCGCCGACCCGACCCGGCGGACCGAAGCGGCAGACGGGCTGAAGTACATTCCCCTGTCGGAAGACGAACCCCAGCGCTACCTGTCGCTCGGCGTCACGCTGCGCGAACGCTACGAGCACAACGACGCGCCGCGCTTCGGCACGGGCGGCCGCAAGGGCACCGACGCCGTGCTGCATCGTCTCGAGCTCCACTTCGACGCGCACCTCACCGAATCCCTGCGTGCGTTCGTGCAGGTGGAAAACGCGCTCGCGCCGGGCCTGAAGAACGCCGGGGCGGCCGACGCCAACCGGCTCGACCTGCGCCTCGCCTTCGTCGACGGCCGCTTCGAGGCCGCCGGCGGCCTCGTCCGCTGGCGCATCGGGCGGCAGGAAATGGCATTCGACCTGCAACGTTTCATATCGGTGCGCGACGGTCCGAACGTGCGCCAGGCCTACGATGCGGTCTGGGCCGACTACGTGCGTGGCCCCTGGCGCGTCAGCGGCTTCGCGAGCCAGCCCGTGCAGTACCGCAACGCATCGGCGTTCGACGACTTCAGCGACCGCCGTCTGGCCTACGGCGGGCTGCGCGTGCAGCGCACCGGGCTCGCCGGCGGCGCGGTCAGCGCGACGGTCTCGGAATACCGCAACCGCGATGCGGCGTTCCCCTCCGCGTCCGGCCGCGAACGCCGGCGCAATCTCGACCTGCGCCATGCCGGTGCCGCGCACGGTTTCGACTGGGATATCGAGGGCATGCGGCAGGGAGGCCGCCTCGGCGGCCGGACCGTCGACGCCTGGGCGATCGGCCTGCTCGCGGGCTACACGTTCGCGAGCGCGCCCTGGAAACCGCGCGTGGCTGCGCAGATCGACGCGGCGTCCGGCGATCGCGCTCGTCGCGGCGGCCGGGTCGGCACGTTCAATCCGATGTTCCCCAACGGCTACTACCTGACGCTGTCGGGCTACACGGGCTATTCGAACGTCGTCCACTTCAAGCCGTCGCTGACGCTGCGGCCGACGCAGGCACTGAAGATCACGGCCGCGCTCGGTGTACTGTGGCGGCAGACGATCCACGACGCGGTCTACGCGCAACCGTACGTGGCGCTGCCGCGGACGGCCGGAATGCCGGGACGCCGCAGCGCGGACTACGCCCAGTTGCGCGCCGACTGGAGCGCCGCGCGAAACCTGGCGCTGGCCGTGGAAGCCGACCGCTATCGCGTGGCGCCGGTGGTGCGCGCGGCCGGCGGGCGCGATTCGACCTACCTCGGCGTCGAGATGCGCTGGGGCTGGTGATGCGAACGAACCTCCGGAGCAGGAGAAAGGCATGAACGCAACGACGGTCCCGACCACACCGGCTCGCGCGGGCGCGGCGAACGATCTCACGGCCAGCACCTTGATGGCGTTCACCGCCGGCTTCGTCGACACCTGCGGCTTCGTGGCACTGTTCGGCCTGTTCACCGCGCACGTGACGGGCAACTTCGTCCTGATCGGCGCGACGCTGGCGAGTCCGCGTCCCGGCATACTCGCCAAGTTGCTCGCGTTCCCCGCCTTCATCCTCGTGGTGGCGGCGACGCAGTTCTTCCTGCACCAGTGCAAACGCAGCGGACGCGACGCCGTGCTGCCGGCGCTGTTCGCGCAGGCCGTCTTCCTCGCGCTGTTCCTCGGCGTCGGCGTCTGGGGATCGCCGATCCAGGACGCCGACTCGACCTTCGCGATCCTGACCGGCCTGCTCGGCGTCGCCGCGATGGCCATCCAGAACGTCGCCTCGCGCACCGTGTTCGCCGCGCACGCGCCGACCACGGTGATGACCGGCAACGTCACGCAGACGGTCATGGACGCCGTCGAGGTCGCGCTCGGCACCGACGCCGCGCCGGCCAAGGCGCGCCTGCGCAAGATGCTGCCGCCGGTCTGCGGGTTCGCTGTGGGCGCGGTCGCCGGCGGCCTCGGCTTCGTGCGCGCCGGTTTCTGGTGCCTGCTCGTGCCGCTGCTCGCCGTCGCGGGCGTCGCGTGGCTGTATCGACGCGGCTCGACGTCGTAGCCCGCCCGGCGACGAGTTTCCGGCACTCCGCCGCCGGCGCGAATCCGGGAGAATCCGCCGTTCCGCCCGCGCCTTCCTCGCGCGGACACGCCACGAAGGGGCAACGATGATCAGAACGGGAACGGTGTACGTCGCTGCTGCGATGGCGGAAGTCGCCGGCTGCTTCGGATTCTGGGCCTGGCTTCGCCTGGGCAGGACCGCCTGGCTGCTTCCCTTCTCGATGCTGTCGCTGGCCACTTTCGCGTGGCTGCTCACGTGGGTCGAGAGCAGCGCGGCGGGCCGTGCCTACGCGGCCTATGGCGGCGTGTACATCGCCGTTTCCGTGTTCTGGCTGTGGCAGGTCGAAGGCATCGAACCGGATCGCTGGGACGTGTTGGGCAGCGCGATCTGCCTGGCGGGCGCCGCCGTCATCCTGTTCGCGCCGCGCTCTCTTCCAGGCGCCTAAAGGCCGTCCTCGAGCGACCGCGCCCCGGCCTCTCCGATCAGCCCTTGCCAAGGCGCTCCGACGCCTTGTCGAGTTCCCCTGCCGTTCCGTAACGCCTGCCCGGTACGCAGGATTGCGAAGAAGCCCGCCTCTCCTGTCCGTCGCGGTAGCGCAACAGCATGAAATCGGTCGGCTCGTCGACGAAGCAGCGGGCCAGCAACTGCATCGCCTCGCTACCGCCGCGCAGGTCGACTATCAGGGCATCGGATTCGGCGGGAATGGCTGCGCCCACGACGCAAGCACCGTGCCAGTGCGTGCGGAGGCGCCCGCGGCACGATGGCGCGCGTCCGCGTACGCGGACGCGCCTGTCCGCCGGCCGCCGCGGACAGCGCCGGCGTTGCGCGCGCAAACCTGCGATCATTGCGCATGCCTACGTTCTCCTCGCTTCCTCTTTCCCCCGCCCTCCACCAGTCCCTCGATGCGCTCGGCTACGTCGACATGACTCCCGTGCAGGCGGCCGGCCTGCCGCTCGTGCTGGAAGGCCGCGACCTGATCGCGCAGGCGCCGACCGGCAGCGGCAAGACGGTCGCGTTCGGACTCGGCCTGCTGCAACGGCTCGATCCGTCCTACGTCAAGCCGCAGGCGCTGGTGCTGTGCCCGACGCGCGAACTGGCCGACCAGGTCGCGCGCGAAATCCGCCGGCTCGCGGCGGCGATCCCGAACCTCAAGGTGCAGCTGCTGACCGGCGGCGTGCCGCTGGCGCCGCAGCTCGCGTCCTTGCGCAAGGATTCGCATGTCGTCGTCGGCACGCCCGGCCGCGTGCAGGAACTCCTGGAAACGAACGCGCTGTCGCTGGCGAAAGTGCGCACGCTGGTGCTCGACGAAGCGGACCGCATGCTCGACATGGGGTTCGAGAAGGCGATCCGCGAAATCGTGCGCCACCTGCCGCCACGGCGGCAGGGCCTGTTGTTCTCGGCCACCTTCCCCGAGGACATCCGGCGCATCGCGCAGGAATTCCTGCGCGAGCCGTCCGAAGTCACGATCGGAGGCGCGGAGGAAAAACCCGGGATCGAGCAGCGCTTCTACGAGATCGACGGCAATCGCAAGGCGGCGGCGCTGGTGGTCCTGCTCGCCGAGACGCAGCCGGAATCCTGCATCGTGTTCTGCAATACCCGGCGCGAAGTCGACGAGGTGGCCGAATCGCTCGGCAAGGCCGGCGTGCATGCGCTCGCCCTGCACGGCGACCTCGACCAGCGCGACCGCGACGAAGTGCTGGTGCGCTTCGCCAACCGCAGCTGCCGCGTGCTCGTCGCCAGCGACGTCGCGGCACGCGGGCTCGACATCCGGGAGCTCGACACGGTCGTCAACTACGAGCTGCCGCACGACGCCGACGCCTACGTGCATCGCATCGGCCGTACCGGCCGTGCGGGGCGCAGCGGGCTCGCGCTGAACCTCGTCGCGCCGCGCGAGAAGCATCGTGCCGAGACGGTGGCGCAAGCGCACGGCACGACGCTGCGCTGGGACATGCTGAAGCCCGGCAAGCCGTCCGGGCTGCCGGCGTCGATGGCGACGCTGCGCATCGACGCCGGCCGCAGCGACAAGATGCGCCCCGGCGACATCCTCGGCGCGCTGACCGGCGATGCCGGACTGCAGGCGGACGCGGTCGGCAAGATCGACGTGTTCCCCACGCGCTCCTACGTCGCGGTGCGCCGCGAGCAGGCGGCGCAGGCGCTCGAACGCCTGCGCAGCGGGCGCATCAAGGGACGCAACGTGCGCGTCTCGCGTCTCTGACCGATCGTATTGGAACGCCGTTCACGGTCGCCTGCGTAGGCTCCCGCGACTTTCCCGCCGGATGTGCCGCATGCTTCGACGCGCCCTGCTCTGCCTCGCCCTCGCCACGCCGGCATTCGCGCAGGAGCCGCCGGTCCCGATGCCGCCGGCCGATGCCGGCACGCCGGTCATGGAGACGGTGCTCGTCACCGGCGAGCAGCCCGGGCCGGGACTCTGGAAAGTGTCGAAGGGCGACCACGAGATGTGGATCCTCGGCACGTGGTCGCCGCTGCCGGCGAACATGCAATGGCATTCGAAGCAGGCGGAGGAGCGCATCGCGCAGGCACAGGAAGTGCTGATGGCGCCTAAGGCGAGCATCGGCGTCGGCTTCTTCCGCAGCATCACGCTGCTGCCCTCGCTGATCGGCGTGCGCAAGAATGCCGACGGCCGGACGCTCGCGGACGTGCTGCCGCCGGAACTGTATTCGCGCTGGCAGGCGCTCAAGGCGCGCTACCTGCCCGACGACAAGAAAATCGAGCGCGAGCGCCCGGTATTCGCCGCGCAGGAGCTTTACCACAAGGCCATCGCGAAGTCGGGCCTGACGCTGAAGAACGACGCGCAGAAGCTCGTCGTGGATCTCGCCAAGCAGTACAAGGTCAAGGTCACGAAGATCGAGATCGACATCAAGCTCGAGGAACCACGCCAGGCGTTGCGCGACTTCAAGGGATCGCCGCCCGAAGGCGGCATCGAATGCCTGCGCGCGACGATGGATCGCCTCGAAACGGACATCGACGCGATGAAGCAGCGCGCCAACGCGTGGTCCAGCGGCAACCTCGAAGGACTGCGCGACCTGCCCTACGTCGACCAGAACCAGACCTGCATGGAAGGCATGGCGAGCACGCCGGGACTGCGCCAACGCATCGTGGAGGCGCGCGAGACCGTGGCCGCGCAGTGGCTGCGCGATGCCGAAGCCGCCCTGGCGCGCAACACGAGCACGTTCGCCGTCATGCCGATCGACCAGCTCACGCGCGAGGACGGCTGGCTCGCGCGCCTGCGTGCGAAGGGTTACGCCGTCGAGGCCCCGGAAGACGAGTGACGGCACGCAGGCGGCGGCAACGGCCGCCTTGGATATCCCGAAGCCTCGCCGTCCGTTGCGGACGCCTGGATGGAAGTCTCGAAAAACCTTGATGGCCGTCATTTCCGCGAATGCGGAAATCCTTCTGGCTGTCGATCCCCTCGGGGAAATCCCAGGGGGAATCCCGCGTTCGCGGGAATGACGTCGTGCAGCAAGGGAATGACGTCATCGAGTCCGGAAATGACGGCGCCGGGCACGGGAATGACGCTGTCGAAATCCCGGAATCCTGGACGCGGCGGACCGCGCGAACCTCACTCGTCGAACACCGCCAGCATCGCCGCGTACGGCTTGACCATCATCGGCGGCGCGCCGGCGTAGCCGTCGCCGTCGATGTAGATCCGCGAGAGTGTGCCGTCGAGGTAGAGCGCATCGCGGCAGCCGAGTTCGTCGCGGAACAGCCGCGCGAACGCATGGAACGACACCGGCGACTGGCTGACCGCGAACACCACGTCCTGCGGCGTGCGCGCGCAGACGCCGCTGCGCCACTTGCGACTGTCGGAGTCCTCGTCGAACGCGGGATTGATCCGGCCGTCGACGACCAGCATCGGACCCGACTGCGTCGCGATCTCCGCGTCGATGCCGCGCGCCGCCCAGTCGCCGGTCGCGACGACGGAAGCCCGCCCGTCGCGACCGACGGCGAACACGCCGTTCGGCTGCATGGAGAAATTGCCGGCGCGCGGGTTGCCCTTGACCGTGTTCAGCGGCCGCAGCGTGCGGCCGTTCTCGACATAGAGGCCGAGCGGACGAAACTGGCTGTCGTAGATGCCGGCATTGGTCGCGAACGCGAGCCGCCGGCCCTGCGCCTCGCCCCAATGCCGCAGCGCGTCGATGGTCGCAAACGGATTGCCGTCGGCGTCGCGCCAGTGCGTCTCCAGGGTCTCTCGCTTGAGGTCCACCGAGACAACGCGATAGCCGGTTGCGTCGAAGCGCAGGTCGCGGCTCTCGACCGCGATCGCGGCCTGTGCCGAAGCCAGGAGGCCGGCGACCAGCAACGGGAGGGGGAGGCGTCGCGTCTTCATCGGCCGATTGTGGCGCAAAGCGGCGGCGCTTTTGCG
Organism: Rhodanobacteraceae bacterium UBA703; assembly: GCA_002297645.1. GTDB lineage: Bacteria > Pseudomonadota > Gammaproteobacteria > Xanthomonadales > Rhodanobacteraceae > Dokdonella_A. The sequence continues at coordinate 7,892 of DBMH01000052.1, forward strand.
TCTTTTCCGGGGCGGCACGGCTACACTGTCGTCTTCCTTCCGCTGACGGATCCCCCCATGCCCTCGTTCGACGTCGTTTCGGAAGTCGACAAGCACGAGCTGACCAATGCGGTCGACCAGGCCAACCGCGAGCTCGGCAACCGGTTCGACTTCAAGGGCACCGATGCGCGCTTCGAATTGGACGATGCAGTCATCACGCAATCGGCCCCGAGCGAATTCCAGCTCAAGCAGATGGGCGAAATCCTGCGTGCGCGGCTGTCGGCACGCGGCATCGACGTGCGCTGCCTCGACGAATCCACGCCCGAGGTGAATCTCGCCGCCGCGCGGCAGAAGATCACCGTCAAGCAGGGCATCGAACAGCCGGTGGCGAAGAAGATCGTCGCCGCGATCAAGGCGGCCAAGCTCAAGGTCGAAGCGCAGATCAACGGCGAGAAGCTGCGCGTGACCGGCAAGAAGCGCGACGACCTGCAACTGGCGATCGCGATGCTGCGCAAGAGCGAGTTCGACGTACCGCTGCAGTTCGACAACTTCCGCGACTGAACCGCCGGCCGCGGTACGCGAATCGGCGTATCGTGGCGCACCACCACGGAATCCTTCCGCCCGAGGGGCGCATGGAAACCCTCGCCCGGGCGGTACCGGCCGGTCTGCCGGGGACGATGGCCGGCACGATTCCACTCGACCTGCTGCTCGCCGTGAACCTGCGGTTCCTTCCATGCCGAAGTGCCCCGGGCGGTCGCGCTGCGGCTGGCCAACCGGTCTGGCGAAGCGGTACCGATCGTGCGTTCCGGCTGTCCGTGGCCGCGCTCCTGGCGCTGATGGCAGCGATGGCGGGGCCCACCTCGGACGGGCCAACGCGACGCGAGCGGCCCGGTCGTCAGGTTGAGCCGGGGTGCCCGGCGCTTCCGGAGGAATCGAAAACGCGCGCGATCTCGTTCGCGTCGAGGGTGCGCCACGTGCCCGGCGCCAGGTCGCCGAGCGCCAGACCACCGACCGCTTCGCGATGCAGCGCGACGACGTGGTTGCCGGCGGCGGCGAACATGCGCCGGACCTGGTGGTAGCGGCCTTCGCCGAGATGCAGCCGCGCCTCGCGCGGCGCGAGCACGTCGAGCCGGGCCGGCGCCAGGGGCGTCGTTTCCGACTCCAGCATCAGCGTGCCGCTGGCGAACAGGGCCGCCTCGTCGCCGCGAAGATCCTCGGCCAGCGTCGCGCGATAGATCTTCACGACGTTCGCGCGCGGCGAGATGATCCGGTGCAGCAGGCCGCCGTCGTCGGTGAACAACAGCAGGCCGGACGTGTCGCGATCGAGCCGGCCGACGCTCGACAAGATCGGGTCGCGCAGACGGAAGCGCGGCGGCAGCAGGTCGTAGACGAGGCGGCCGGCGTCCTTGGTCGAGCAGGTGTAGCCGACCGGCTTGTACAGCATCAGCGCGAGACCCTGCGGCGGATCGAGCGGCTCGCCGTCCACGCGAATCGCGTCGTGCTCGACCGCGTCGTCCGCGTACAGCACTTCGCCCGCGGCGTCGGTGATGCGGCCTTCGCGGAACATCCGCATGACCTCCTTGCGGCTGCCGTAGCCGAGGTTGGCGATGCGCTTGACGAGCCTCATGCGGATTCGTCGCTCAGTTCTTGCCGCGCGCGAGCAAGGCACGCAGGTCGGCGAACGGCTGGCTCGTCGCGGCGGCGCCGCCGGCTTCCGCCGTGTCGCCCGCCACGTGGTCGATGTAGCGCGAGTGCTCGTTGTCGTGGCAGTACACGCAGAGCAGCTCCCAGTTGCTGCCGTCGGGCGGATTGTTGTCGTGGTCGTGGTCGCGGTGATGCACGGTCAGCTCGCGCAGGTTCTCGCGCGTGAACGTGCGCGCGCAGCGCCCGCAGACCCACGGATACATCTGCAGCGCGCGCTCGCGATAGCCGTGACCGCGTTGCTCGGCGGCGCGGCGCGCCTCGGCGACGATGCGGTCGAGCTTGCCGTTGTCGATACCGGGTTTGTTCGTCGCCATCCTGCGGCCCTCGGTGCGGAGCGCGCGACGATAGCGCAAAGCCGCGTGCATCGGCGACAGCCCCGGCCGCCGCGGCGGGCCGTTTCGTGGCAGTCTGTCCCGTCCGGATCCGCTCCCGCCCATGCCGCTGCCGATGCGTCCATTCCGATTCCTCGGATTCACCCTGCTCGCCGCGACCGCGCACGCCGGCGAAGTCTTGTACGACTCGAATGCCCACGCCGAGCGCGCGATCCGCGGCCTGCTCGTCGCCTCGCCGTACAAGATTTCCGAGCGCGCACGCGCGGGGACGATCCGCTACACCGTCGAACACGCGGACGCGGCATGGAACTGGCCGGAGACGGGCGAGCAGCACGTCGAGACGCGAGGCGATCGCACCACGCTGACGATCTGCGGCGACTGCGGCCGCGAAGCCGCCCCGTCCGCCGACGAACTGAAACGCCATCTCGCGCCCAACGCCTGGGTCGACGGCGACGATCGAGCCATCCGCGCCTTCGCGCGCAAGGCCACGGGCCGCACCGTCGAGGCGCGCATGAGCGCCCTCGTGCTCGCGGTGCAGAAGCACATGAACGGCGCCATCGACTATCGGCACTATGCGACGGCGACGGAGGCCTTCGCCTCGCGCGAGGGCGACTGCACCGAGTTCGCCGTGCTGCTCGCCGCCGCAGCGCGCGCCCGCGGCATCCCGGCGCGCACCGTCGCCGGCCTCGCCTACGACAGCCGCTTCCTCGGCCGGCCGCACGCGTTCGGGCCGCACATGTGGGTGCAGGTCTGGACCGGTGCGCGCTGGCGCAGCTACGACGCCGCGCTCGGACGCTTCGACGCGGGACACGTCGCGCTGCGGCTCGGCGACGGAAGTCCGCAGGACACCTACGGCGTCACGCGGCTGATCTCCAGGCTGCGCATTGTCGATGCCGCGGGAGTGCTGCCGGCGCAGACCAGCGCCAGCCGCGAACGAACTACGGATTCAGCCGAGCCGCCGCACTGATCATCGGCAGATCGGGGAGATCGGAGTCGTCGATCCACTCGGCGTCTGCGGGACTGCTGACGCCGCCGGTGAGAATGATCATCTCGTCCTCCAGCGGCATCGAACCAGAAGCCGCAACGGCCTTCCTTGCTTCGTCGCATTCCGGCCCCGCGGCCTTGTCCCCGAGCAGCAGCGGCGGCCCTTTCTCGACGGAGCTTTGCGCGGGATCTGTTGCCGGCCCGGCCGGCAGCACGTCGATCGCCAGTGCGGACGCGGACACCGACATCGCCAGCGCGGCGCCGAGCCCGACGCCGATGCCGCGCGTGGCGGGGCGGCGATAGGACACGCAAACCGGCCCGTCGGCGTTGCGCAGCAAGGCGCGGCGATCGTCGCTGCTCATGCCGTCGAGCGAGTGCACGCTCTTCGCGCATCGGCCACACCAGCCGTCGATGCGTTTCTGCTCGTCGATGCCGAGCGGACAAGGCTGGTCGATCTTCGGGAAACAGGCCATGGAGGACTCCGTTCGTGGCGATGCCGGCGGCATCGTTCTACCACGTGGACCTGCAACGCACCATTCGCCGCCGCGGGGTCGGGGCGCGGGGCTCAGCGCTCCTTGCCCTTCTTCTTGTCGCGGGGCGTGTAGTCCGGCACCTTGCCGGGACTCGCGGCCGGCTTTTCCTTCGCCTTGGCCTTCGGCTCCGCCTCGCCGCCGCCGTTGGAACCGCGCGCGCGCAGCCACGCCGCGTATTCGTCGAGGTCGCCCTTGAACTCCTCGACCTTGCCGTCGGCGACGCGCCAGAACGTATCGCAGACCAGGCCGGTCAGGTGACGGTCGTGCGAAACCAGCACGATTGCGCCGTCGAAGTCGCTGAGCGCCTCGGCCAGCGCCTCGCGCATCTCGAGGTCGAGGTGGTTGGTCGGTTCGTCGAGCAGCAGCACGTTCGGCTTGCGCCAGGCGATCAGCGCCAGCGCGAGGCGCGCGCGCTCGCCGCCGGAGAAGCCGTCGATGACCTCGAAGGCGCGATCGCCGGGGAACTGCCAGCGGCCGAGGTAGTCGCGGAAATCCTGCGTCGACACGTTCGGTGCGATCTCGCGCAGGTGGTCGATCGGCGTCTGGCCTTCGTGCAGCGACTCGACCGTGTGCTGGGCGAAATAGCCGAGCACGAGGTCCGGATGGGCCGTGCGTTCGCCGTCGAGCAGCGGCAGTTCGCCGACGAGGGTCTTGACCAGGGTCGACTTGCCGGCGCCGTTCGGACCGAGCAGGCCGATACGGTCGCCCGCCTCGAGGCCGAACTTGACGTTGCGCAGGATCGTGACGTGGTCGCCTTCCTCCGCGATCTCGTGGTCCGAAGGGCCGGCATGCACGCTGCCGGACAGGCGGTAGCCCGCGTCGACGCCGTTGAGGCGCAATAGCGAGTGCGGCAGCTTCAGCGGATCGGGGAAATTGATGCGGATCTCGCGCTCGGCGCGCACGGCCTCGGTGCCGGCCAGCTTGGCGAGGCGCTTGACGCGCGACTGCGCCTGCTTGGCCTTGCTCGCCTTCGCCTTGAAGCGGTCGATGAAGGCCTGCAGGTGCGCGCGCTCGGCCTGTTCCTTCTCGAACGCGATCTGCTGCTGGCGCAGGTGCTCGGCGCGCTGGCGCTCGAAGCTGGTGTAGTCGCCGCTGTAGAGCTTCGCGCGGCCTTCGTTGAGGTGCAGCGTGTGCGTGCACAGGCCGTCGAGGAACTCGCGGTCGTGCGAGATCATCAGCAGCATGCCCGGGTACTTCTGCAGCCATTGCTCGAGCCACAGCACGGCGTCGAGGTCGAGGTGGTTGGTCGGCTCGTCGAGCAGCAGCAGGTCGGACGGCTGCATCAGCGCGCGCGCCAGGTTCAGGCGCACGCGCCAGCCGCCGGAGAACTCCGACACCGCCATGCGATGCGTCTCGGGACGGAAGCCGAGGCCGTGCAGCAGGCGTCCCGCACGCGCTTCGGCATCGTAGCCGTTGATCTCGGCGAGTTTCTGGTGCGCGGCGGCGACGCCGTCCCAGTCCTCGGCGGCGGTGGCGGCCTTCTCGGCCTCGAGGATCTCGTGCACTTCGGTGTCGCCGGAGACGACGAAGTCGATCGCGGCGTCCGGCAGCGACGGCGTTTCCTGCGCGACGCTGGCGAGGCGCAGCTTGTTCGGCAGGTCGATGTCGCCCTTGTCCGGCTCGACCTCGCCCATGACGACGGCGAACAGGCTGGACTTGCCGCAGCCGTTGCGGCCGACCACGCCGACCTTGGCACCGGCGTGCAGGGCGACGTCGACGTCGGACAGCAGCAGGCGTTCGCCGCGCCGCAGGGCGAAGTTCCGGAAGGCGATCATGACGGTGGGGCTCGACGCAAAAAAGAGGCGGATTGTAGCGGACGCGCCGGTCCGGCGGCGGATGCGAACGCGTCCGCAACGACCGGGAACCGCCCTCCCCGCCTCCCGCCGCGTCTCCGCCTCCGGAGGCGCCGCGATGGACCGCCGATTCTCAGTGCGACACGCGCTCCGCCGCACCGAACGTGTAGCGCACGCCGACCCAGAAGAGGCGCGGAGCGCCCGGTGCGAAGAACGTCGCGCCGCGCAGCGGCCGCTCGCCGTCGACGACCGGCCCCGAGAACGGACGCGCGACGAAGTTGCCGGCGGCGTCGAAACCGGTGGCACCGAGCTGCGCGGCCGTCGCATAGCGGCGGTCGAACACGTTGTCGACCTGTGCGAACAGCTTCCAGGCCGGCGCCGGGCGATAGTCGATGCCGAGGTTGAACACCGCATAGCCGCCACTGCGGCCGGGGCCGAGGTAATGCTCGCCGTCGGGCTGGTGGCGATTGTTTTCATTGCCGCGCGCGTAGGAGCCGCCGATCGCCTGCACGTCGGCGTTCAGCGACAGCGCCGCAGTCACCTCGAACTCGGCGAAGGCCTTGAAGATCTGCTTCGGGACCAACGGAATGCGGTCGCCCGGAAGGATCTCGATGGCGCCTTCGAATCCGGGCCCGATGTCGTTGGTGCTGTTGCCGGCGCCGCCGACAAGCTCGCGGCTGCGATAGGTCGCGTCGAGCCACGTGAGATTGGCGCCGTAGCGCAGACGTTCGAGGCGCTGGTCGAAGCCGAGCTCGATGCCCTGCCGGCGCGTCTGCCCGAAGTTGCGGAAGTAGCCGTAGCCCGCCGTGTTGTCGGCGACGAACAGGATGTCGTCGTGGTTGGTGGCGCGGAACACGCCGACGTGCCAGTTCGTGGCGGCGCCGTAGCGCCCGTGCACGCCGGCCTCGAGCGTCTTGGCGACGACCTGCTTCAGCGGCGGATCGCCGGCCATCGAGTTCGGCAGCTTGCACGGGTTGTCCGGGTCGGCGCAGCCGAGCTCGATCGACGACGGCGCGCGGCTGCCTTCGTTGTAGCCGAGGTAGGTCGTGACCGACGCCGTCGGCGACCAGGTCAGCCCGACGGCGGGATTGAGGCGGCTGTAGCGATGGTCGCCGTCGAGCGAACCGCCGCCTCCGCCGGGCAGGAGCTGGTCGCGATTGCGCACCGTCGTACGGTCGTAGCGGCCGGACAGCGTCAGTTTCCAGTGGTCGTCGAAGGCGAACGTGTCCGTTGCGTAGACGCTCTCCGTGTGCGCCTGCCCCTTGAGGTCGACGCGCGCGTCGTAGGCGTTCTCCGAGTCCTGGGTGCCGTCGGCCCACGCGTCGACCGGCACGACGCCGCGGTCCGGCGTCAGGTAGCCGAACTGCGAGGTCTGCCGGAAGTGCGTGCGGCTGGCGTCGTACGCCGCACCGACGGTGAACCGGTTCGGGCGCCCGGCGACATCGCCGGCGAACGTGAGCTGGCCGGAGAGTCCGTAGTTGCGCTGGTTCGTCTGCGTACGGCCGATCAGGCCGTTGCACTTCTCGTTCGGCTCCTCGTTCAGCAGCGCGTTGGCGATGCAGCGCCAGTACGGGAACGGCGTGTTGGCGGCGCTCTCGCCGCTCTCCGGGAATCCGGTGTAGCCGGCCTCGGCCAGCGCCTCGCGCTCCGCGGCGTTCGGCTGGTACAGCGATTCGCCGAGCGATTCCTCGTTGATGTCGCCGTTGAACGTGCGCGTGCGGATGCTGCGTGCGTAGGCGTTGCCGGAGAACGTCGACGCGTCGCCGAAGCGGTGCTCGGCGGTGAAGTTCAGGAAGCCCGATCGGTTCCTGGTGTTGTCCGGCTTCGTGTAGACGCTGTCATAGTCGCGGGCAAGGAAGCGCTGTTCCTGCAGGCCGTTGCCGTTGAGGTCGCTGTCCGCCCACGCGCCGGACAGCGCCAGCCGCGTCGCGTCGTCGCGCCAGCCGAGCTTGCCGAAGAACTGCTGCACGTCCGACGGCGAATCGTCGCGCCAGCCGTCCTCGCGGAAGCGGTGTCCGGTGACGTACCAGTCGAAGCCGCTGGCGGAGCCGCCGCTGTCGAACTGCACGTCGCGGCGGCCGTTGGACCCGTACAGCACCTGGATCTCGCTGTCCGGATCGCTGTAGCCGTCCTTGGTGGTGATCGACACGGCACCGCCGAGCGTGTTGAGCCCGAACAGCGGATTGGAACCTGGCATCAGCGCCATCGTCGAGATCGCCGCGGCCGGAATCAGGTCCCAGCTGACCACGTCGCCGAACGGCTGGTTCAGGCGCATGCCGTCGGCGTACACCGACAACCCCTGCGCGGTGCCGAGCAACGGCGAGGCGGTGTAGCCGCGGTAGTTGAGATCGGGTTGCCACGGATTGCCGGCGACCTCGTTCACGTGCACGCCGGCGAGTTCGCGGCTCATGTAGCCGGGCAGGTTGACCGCATGGCTGCGGTCGAGGTCCTCGGCCGTCGCGACCTGGACCGGTGCGGCGATGGTCGAGCGCTCCTGCACCGCACCGAGCGGCGTGACGCCGACGACACTGACCGTCGGCAACGTCTCCTCCGGCCTGTCCGGTTGCGCCGGCTCGTCGGCCCGGACACCCGGGGAAGCCAGTGCCAGCAGGATGCAGGCCAGCAGCGGCCGCAGGTCGGGAAGTTCTGTGGGCATGCGCATCGGTCGTCGGCGCGGAATTCTCCGCCCGACCGATTCTAGCCACGCGACGTGCGCGCCGATCCCGGGAAAACTTCCCGACTATCCCGCGACGCCGGCGAGGCGGTCGCGCGCCTGGGCGGCGATCTCGAACGAGCGCTTGCGCGCGGCGTGGTCGTAGAGATTCGCCGTCAGCATCAGTTCGTCCGGACGGAAGCGATCGACGAACTCCGCGATGCCGCGCTCGACCGTCGCGGGTCCGCCGACGACGGAACACGCCAGCGCCTGCTCGACGCCGAACTTCTCCGTCGGCGACCAGTACGCCTCGATGTCGTCGATCGGCGGCGGCACCAGGCCGGGCCTGCCACGGCGCAGGTTGACGAAGCTCTGCTGCAGCGTCGTGAACAGGCGGCGCGCCTCGCCGTCGGTCCCGGCCGCGGCGACGTTCAGCGCCAGCATCGCGTACGGTCGCGCGAGGTGCGCGGACGGACGGAACTCGCGCCGGTACAGGTCGAGCGCCTGCGTCATCGCGTCCGGTGCGAAATGCGAGGCGAACGCGAACGGCAGGCCGAGCGCTGCGGCGAGGCGTGCGCTGAACAGGCTCGACCCGAGCAGCCACACCGGTACGTCGAGACCCGCGCCGGGCACCGCGCGCACGGGCTGGTCCGGTCGTGCCGGCTGGAAGTAGCCGAGCAGTTCGGCGACGTCGTTCGGGAACGCCTCCGCGCTGTCGAAGTAACGGCGCAAGGCGCGCGCGGTCGCCTGGTCGGTGCCGGGCGCACGACCGAGGCCGAGGTCGATGCGGCCCGGGTACAGCGACGCGAGCGTGCCGAACTGCTCGGCCACCTGCAGCGGCGCGTGGTTCGGCAGCATCACGCCGCCGGAGCCGACGCGGATCGCCGACGTGCCGCCGGCGACGTAGCCGATCAGCACGGCGGTCGCCGCGCTGGCGATGCCGGGCATGTTGTGGTGCTCGGCGAGCCAGTAACGGCGGTAGCCGAGCGCTTCGGCGTGGCGAGCGAGATCGAGCGTATTGCGGAACGATTGCGCCGCGTCGCTGCCTTCGCAGACCGGAGCGAGATCGAGAACGGAAAAGGGAATCACGCGAGCGCTCCTTGCAGTCGGAACCCTGCATCTAGGGGCTCGCGCGACCTCCCGCAAGCCATCGGCGCGGGAACCGCGACGCGAGACCGCATGCGCCGGCTTCGGCGCACCCGGTGCCGCCTCGCCCACGGATCATCGAGACGCGTCGAAGCGCGCTTCAGCGAAGCGCGTGCGGCTCGCCCTCGTCGCGCAGGCTGAACGGCGTGAAGGAGGTGCCGCGATCGTAGACGTCGACGCCCTCGCGCCGCTTCAGGAACCCGACCACGGCATAGGTCAGCGGCGTCATCACGACCTCGACCAGCACCTTCATCGTCCAGTTGAACGCGATGACCTTGAGGATCGTCTCGCCTTCCCATAGGCCCGCGAACGCGATCGGATAGAACGTCAGGCTGTCGATGCCCTGCCCGATCACGGTGGAGCCGATCGTGCGCGTCCACAGCCAGCGCCCGCGCGTCCACAGCTTCATCTTCGCCATGACGTAGGAGTTGGCGAAGTCGCCGAGCCAGTACGCCACCATCGAGGCGAGCACGATGCGCCAGGTGGTGCCGAACACGACTTCCAGCGCCGGCTGCAACTGCGTGTTGTAGGGCTCGGACGCGCTGGGCGGCATCGACAGGATGACCCAGGTCATGAAGCTCGCGAACACGAGTCCCGCGAATCCGGCCCAGATCGCGCGCCTCGCGCGCGAATAGCCGTACACCTCGGTCAGCACGTCGCCGAAGATGTAGCTGACCGGGAAGAACAGGTTGCCGACGCCGAAGCTCAGCGCGCCGAGCAGCGGCAGCGTGATGGTGCCCACCTTGGCGGGTCCGATCAGGTTCGAGCACAGCAGCACGGCGACCATGCCGCCGACCAGCAGGTCGTAGTAGCGGAAGCCGATCGAGGGGGCGGCAGGGCGGTCGGACATCGCATCGTCTCGGCAACGGAGGCGCGGCATGGTAGCGCGACCTCGCGTTTCCTCCGGCTTGCGCCGGGTCGACGCGGCCCGGATCATCGGCATCGAGTCCAAGGAGGAGACACCGATGTCCCTGAAGATGAACACCGCAGCCGCCGGCTCGCACGCCGTGGCGAGACTCCTGTCCGGCGCCCTGGTCGCCGTCGGCCTGCTCGGCGGAAACGCCGTCGCCGCCGACCTGGTGACGACGCGGATCGATACCGCCCGGCGCGCAGCCCTGCCCGGCCACCAGGTGGCATGGGCGCGCGCGGCGAACGACCGCGGCGCCGTGTCCGCGGCGAGCGAACTGAGGTCACTGACCCTCGGCCTCAAGCGTTCGCCGGAACGCCAGCTCGCATTCGACGCCTACCTGCGCGAACAGCGCGATCCGACCTCGCCGAACTACCAGCGCTGGCTGACGCCGAGCCAGGTCGGCGAGCGCTTCGGCGCGACGCAGGCCGACATCGACGCGATCTCCGGGTGGTTGCGCGACCAGGGCCTTTCCGTCGAATCGGTGTCCAACAGCCGCATGAGCATCCGTTTCAGCGGCACCGCCGCCGCGGTCGGCAGCGCCTTCGGTACCCAATTGCGCTACTACGGCGCCGCCGGTACCGCGAAGCGCATGGCGCCGGCCACCGAGCCGCAGATCCCGGTCGCGCTCGCAAACGCCGTCAGCGGCGTGATCGGCCTCAGCGACGTGCGGTTCGAACCGCAAAACCGCTTCGGCCGCCTCGGCACCCTGCCCGCCGGCGGTGCACGCCCTGCGTTGACCAACTGCCAGGGCAGCGACTGCTCCTACTTCGTCACGCCGGGCGATTTCGCGAAGATCTACGGCCTCGAAGGGCCGATGGCGCAGGGCCTGGACGGCACCGGCCAGTCGATCGCGATCCTCGGCCGCGCGCGCGTGTACGACGCCGACATCCAGGCGTTCGGCGCGCGCGTGAACGTCGCCATGAAGACCCCGATCGTGATCGTCCCGCCGGACGGCGCCGACCCCGGCCCGGCCGTCACGACCTGCTCGGATACGGAGCCCGGTGCGCAGAGCTGCACCAATCCGAGCGATCTGGTGCAGGACCAGAGCGAGGCGACGCTGGACGTCACGCGCGCCGGCAGCGTCGCGCCCGGCGCGGACATCAAGCTGATCGTCAGCGGCCGCAAGGACAACGTCGACGGCGTGTTCCACGCACTGATCTACTCGATCGACCACGAGCCGCTCGCGGCGCAGGTCATCAGCATCAGCTTCGGTTCGTGCGAGGCGAACAACACGCCGGAACTCGTGAATGCCCTGGACGAAGCGTTCGCGCAGGCCGCGGTGCAGGGCCAGTCGGTCCTGGTGGCTTCCGGCGACGCGGGTGCGGCGGACTGCGCCAAGTACTTCACGCAACCGACCGACGGACTGAGCCGCAGCACGAACATCTTCTGCTCGTCCGGCCACGTCACCTGCGTCGGCGGCACCAGCTTCGGCCTCGGCACCGACAACGCGCAGTACTGGTCGCAGACCAACCGGACCGGCTACGCGTCGGCCAAGGGCTACATCCCGGAGGGGGCCTGGAACGAGCCGCTGGACCATGACGGCAAGCCGTACGTGGCCGCGACCGGCGGTGGCGTCAGCGCCCATCTACCCACGCCGTCCTGGCAGACCGCGCCCGGCGTGCCGGGCACGGAGGGACGCTACGTGCCGGACGTATCGTTCGGCGCCTCGACCCGGAACGGCTACTTCGGCTGCATGGCCGCATCGCAGGCGTCCTGCGTTCCCGGCTCCGACAACCGCTTCCACTTCCTGATCTGGGGCGGCACCTCCGCCTCCGCGCCGAGCATGGCCGGTGTCGCCGCGATGCTGAACCAGAGCCGCGGCGCGGCGCAGGGCAACCTGAATCCGACGCTCTACGCACTCGGCGCCAATCCCGCCAACGGCGTGTTCCACGACGTCACCGTGCAGTCCAGCGGCGTGACCGACTGTTCGGTCGGCACGGCCAGCCTGTGCAACAACACGCTGCCGAGCCCCACCTCGCTGACAGGAGGCGTCAAGGGCTATCTGGTCGGACCCGGCTACGACCTCGCGACCGGACTCGGCTCGATGGACGTCGGCAAGCTGCTGGCGAACTGGGCCGGCGCGCCGATCGGCATCAACCCCGACCAGCAAGGCGTGACCGGCGCCTGGGCCGACCTCTCGACCAGCAGCCAGGGCATCGTGCTCGAGGTGTTCCAGGACCTCCTCGGCAGCGGCAAGGGCCAGTTGTTCGGCGGCTGGTTCACCTTCGACACGACGGCTGCCGGCGGGCAGCGCTGGTACACCTTGCAGGGCGCGGTGGACCGGTCGTCGCCGATCTCGACGATTCCGATCGTCAACACCACGGGCGGGCGTTTCAACACCGGCCAGGCGACGCAGAACACGGAGGTCGGCACCGCCCTCCTGCGCTTCGCGGACTGCGGCCACGCCACACTCGACTACCTGTTCACCGACGGCAGCAATCGCTCCGGCACGCTCGACCTCACGCGCCTCACGGTCCCCACGGCCTGCTCGAGCGCAGGCGATGCCAGTGCGGTCGGATCGGACTACCTGCTGTCGGGTACCTGGGCGGACCCGGGCGACAACGGCCAGGGCCTGGTCGTGGACATCAATCCGCAGCAGAAGAGCTTCTTCGCCGCGTGGTACACCTTCGCCGGCAACGGACCGGCCGGCGGCAACGCAGCGTCGCAGCGCTGGTTCACGCTGCAGGCCGGCTTCCAGCCCGGAAACCGCCACCTCGCGACGGTGCCGATCTACGTCTCCAGCGGCGGCGTGTTCGACCAGTCGTCGAACACGACCACCACGCAGGTCGGCAGCGCGGACATCCGCTTCCTGAGCTGCAACAGCGCCACACTGACCTACACCTTCCCGTCCGGCAGCGGTTTCAAGTCCAGCGGCACGCTGAATCTCAGCCGCGTCGGTCCCGTACCGAAGGGTTGTACGTTCTGAAGGCAAAGCCTCCGATCGTCGCCGAACGGCGGCGATCGAGGTTCCGTCTGGCTCGCCGGCACGCGCCCGAAGTATCCTAGGCGGCGCAGCGCCGGCGTCGTGCCGGCCTCCCAATGCAGCAGGAAATCCCATGGGCAGAGGCCCCAGCATCGAGAACCGCAAGAACGCCGAGGACGCCCGGCGCGGCAAGGTCTTCACCAAACTGATCCGCGAGATCACGATCGCGGCGCGCAGCGGCGCGGACCCCGCCGGCAATGCGCGCCTGCGCGTCGCGATCGACAAGGCGCTGTCGGCGAACATGTCGAAGGACACGATCGAGCGCGCGGTCAAGCGCGGATCCGGCGCCGATGGTGCCGACAACATGCAGGAAATCCGCTACGAGGGCTATGGCCCGTCCGGTGTCGCGCTGATCATCGACACGATGACCGACAACCCCGTGCGTACCGTGTCCGACGTGCGCCATGCGTTGTCCAAGCACGGCGGCAACCTCGGCACCAGCGGCTCGGTCGCGTTCCAGTTCCAGCGCATCGGCGAGCTCGTGTTCGACACTTCCGCCGCGGGCAGCGAGGACCGCCTGCTCGAAGTCGCCCTCGACGCCGGTGCCGACGACGTGCAGGCCGACGGCGGCCGCAGCACCGTGCTGTGCGCGCCGGACGCCTTCGAGGCCGTCAAGAAGGCGCTGACCGGCGCGGGTTTCGAACCGCTGGACGCCGACATCGTCATGCGTCCCGACAACCGCGTCGCAGTCAGCGGCGACGCCGAGGAAACCCTGCGCGACCTGCTCGACTGGCTCGAGGAGCTGGACGACGTGCAGGAGGTCTACCACAACGCCGCGCTGCCGCCGGCGCAGTGAGCGAGGACGAATCCGTCCTCGGGCGTGCGGCGCCGGCGCCGGACCGCACGCTCGCCTGGGGCGCGCTGCCGGACCAGGTCGCCGACATCCGCTTCGGCGACGCGCACGCGGCATCGCGCCCGCTGCTCGCGATCGTCCACGGCGGATTCTGGCGTCCGCTCTACGACCGTATGCACACCGCGCCGATGGCGGCCGCACTGGCGGCGGCCGGCTGGACGGTCGCCTCGATCGAGTACCGGCGCATTCCGGGCGATCCGGATGCCAGCGTCGCCGACGTGCGCGCCGCGCTGGCGGCGCTACCGGCGCAGGTCGCAGGACGGCATCGAGGAGACGTCATCGCGATCGGCCACTCGGCCGGCGGCCATCTCGCCCTGCTCGCGGGGCTCGCCCCGACCGGCCCCCTCGCCGGCGTGCTCGCGCTGTCACCGCTCGCGGATCTGGGCATGACGCAGGCACTCGGCCTCAGTCGGGGAGCGGCCGGCGAATTCCTCGGTTGCGATGCGGATGCGCGCGCCGACCTCGATCCGGCGCGGCTGCGCTCCCCCGCCGTGCCGACGACGATCCTGCACGGCGATGCCGACGAGACCGTGCCGCTCGCAATGTCGCGCGCGTATGTCGCCACGCACGCCGACGTACGCCTGCGCGTACCGCGCGGTGCCGGCCACTATGCCGGCATCGATCCGCTGAGTCCCGCCTGGACCGCCGTCGTCGAAGAAATCGGGCGGTTCGACTGACGGCTCACTCCCACGGAACCGCAGCGGATGCGCGGAAGACATCCTCCGCGCGCTTCCCGCACACACCGTCTTCGGCGCTTCGGCCTCCTGCCGCGGCAGGAGGCGGATCCGAACACTGTCGTGGCACCGGCGGGAAGGCGCCGGCACCCGCGACGTTCCCGTCACTCGACGCCATCGGCGTAGCGCTTCACGACCTCGTAGAGGAAGCGGCGGCCGTCGAGCAGCGACTTCACGCGGATGCGTTCATTGAGGCCGTGCGCGCGGCTGCCTTCGGCGTCGTGGAACATGCCCGACAGGCCGTAGGTCGGCGTGCCGGCGGCATTGAGGAAGCGGCCGTCGGTGGCGCCGGTCGACATCGTCGGCACGATCGCCACGCCCGGCCAGATCGCCTCGGCGACCTTGCGCACGGGGTCCGTGACCTGCGGCGACAGCGTCGGCGCCTTCGACTTCGATCCCGGGTCCTCGACACCGGTGATGGCGATGCCGTCGTCGCCCATGGCGTGCGAGAGCGTGTTCTTCACCGTCTCCATCGGCACGCCGGGAAGGATGCGGCAGTTCACGTTGGCGCGCGCGCGCTGCGGCAGCGCGTTCGGCGCATGGCCCGCCTCGACCATCGTCGCCACGCAGGTCGTGCGCATCATGCTGTTCCAGCCGGGATTGATGTCCCACAGGCGTTCGGCGGCAGCTTCGTCCGGAGGATCGCGCAGGATCGCCTTGAGGTCGTCGACGGCGGCGGCCGGCGCAAGTTCGAGCTGCGACCTGAAGTAGGCGCGCGTGACGTCGTTGAGCTGGATCGGGAAGCGATAGGCACCGATCTTGTCGAGCCCGGCCGACAGCCGGTAGATCGGGTTGGTCTTCTTCGGGCGCGAACTGTGGCCGCCCGGATCGGTGATCTCGAGCGTGAAGTCCTGATACGCCTTCTCGCCGGCCTGGATCTGCAACGCGATCGGCTTGCCGTCCGCGTCGAGTTCGCCCCCGGCGCCCTCGTTCAGCGCGAACGCGGCCTTGAGCGTTTCGGGATGATGCTCGATCAGCCACGACACGCCGTTGAAGGTCTCGGAAGTTTCCTCGCCGCAGGTCAATGCGAGCTTAATGTCGCGGCGCGGCTTGAAGCCTTCCTTGCGGTAGCGGATCAGGCTGTCGACGAAGGCCGCCGCCATGGCCTTGTCGTCGCTGGCGCCGCGCGCGTAGAACCAGCCGCCTTCCTCGGTGAGCGTGAACGGGTCGCGCGTCCAGTCCTCGCGCCGCGCCTCGACCACGTCGAGATGGGCGAGAAGCAGGATCGGCTCGGCCTTCGGGTCGGTGCCGCGATACGTCGCGACGAGATTGCCCTGCTTCGGCCACTCGCGCGGCACCAGCACCTGCAGGTCGGCCGCGGGGATGCCGGCGGCGAGAAGACGCTTCTGCATCGCATTCGCCGCTTCGGTGCAGCTGCCGACCGACAGCGTCGTGTTGATCTCGACCAGTTCCTTGTACAGCGCGCGGAATGCGGCCTCCCCCGTGTCCGGCCCCTTGGCGGCGGCGGGCAGGGCGATGGCGGTGGAGACGGCGGCCAAGGCGGCGGCGAGACGGTTCTGCTTCATGAAGTTCTTCCCGGGAACGCGAAACCCAAGCATGGAACGCAGCCGCGCGCACGACAAGCGGCCCGCGCGCCGGCAGCGGGCGGATGGCGGTCCTGATAGGTTTCGCGTCGGCACGCCGTAATCGAATGGATCGCGGCCTCCGCCGCATTCGCGGACCCGATCCATGCGCCTGACGATCCCTGCCCTGCTCCTTGCCCTGCTCGCGTCCGGCTGCGCCACGACGATGCCGGTAGCCCCGGCGAAGACCATCGTGATTCCACCGCATTTCGACCCGGCCTACGACGAGTACCACTACGCGCCCGCCGTCCGGGTCGGCGATACCGTGATCGTGTCCGGGATTCCCGCCGGGCCCGGCAAGGACTACGACGCCCGCGTGCACAGGATGTTCAAGCGCCTCGAGGGCATCCTCGAAGCGGCCGGAGCGACGCTCGACGACGTCGTGGAGATCAACACCTTCCATCGCGAGCCGAAGGACACGCCGGCGTTCGAGGCCGAGTTCGAGCGCTTCCGCCGGATCCACGCGGAGTACTTCCCCGCGAACTACCCGGCATGGACCGCCGTCGGCACGACCGCGCTGCTCGCCGAGGGAGCGCCGGTCGAGATGCGGGTGGTCGCCGTGGTAGGCGCCGGCAAGCAGGCCGTCGTGAAGCGCGCCACGGCGCCGGCGTCGAAGTAGCCCTCGACGGTATCGGGCGAACGGGTCCTGCGCCTGCCGGCCCGTACGCGGAAGGCGGAAAGGAGGCGCCAGACCGGCGCCGCCGACTCACCAGTCGGTGCGGTGGGGCAGCAGGCCGCGCAGTTCGACGTCGGTCAGGTTGCGCCATCGGCCGAGCTTCAGCTCGCCGAGCTTGACGTTGACGATGCGGACGCGCCGCAACTGCGTGACGCGATAGCCGAACGCATCGGCCATCAGGCGGATCTGCCGGTTCAGGCCCTGCGTCAGCACGATGCGGAACCCGTACTTGGCGATGCGCGAGGTCTTGCACGGCTTGGTGACCTGGCCGTGGATGCGCACGCCGCGCGCCATGCCGGCGAGGAACTCCGGCGTGATCGGCTTGTTCACGGCGACGAGGTACTCCTTCTCGTGCGCGTTCTCCGAGCGCAGGATCTCGTTGACGATGTCGCCGTTGCTGGTCAGCAGGATCAGGCCCTCGGAATCCTTGTCGAGGCGCCCGACCGGGAAGATGCGCTGCTGGTGGTCGATGAAGTCGACGATGTTGCCGCCGACCTCGCGTTCGGTCGTGCAGGTGATGCCGACCGGCTTGTTCAGCGCGATGTAGACGTGCTTGCGCGTGGCGCTGGCGGCACGACGC
The DNA here is from genome assembly GCA_002297645.1 of Rhodanobacteraceae bacterium UBA703. Taxonomy (GTDB): domain Bacteria; phylum Pseudomonadota; class Gammaproteobacteria; order Xanthomonadales; family Rhodanobacteraceae; genus Dokdonella_A. The sequence goes on from DBMH01000052.1 coordinate 25,335, forward strand.
GCGAGCAGCGGCTGGCCGTCGATCAGGACCTCGTCGCCCTCCCCGACCTGCGTGCCGATGCCGGCCGGAAGGCCGTTGAGGGTGACGCGGCGTTCGGCGATCAGGCGATCGGCTTCGCGGCGCGAGCAATGGCCGGTTTCGGCGATGTGTTTGTTGAGACGCATCGGCCTATTCTACGGCCTGGCGCAGGCGCTTCCGATGCGTCGCGGGCATTCCGCGAC
>DBMH01000364.1 GCA_002297645.1 Rhodanobacteraceae bacterium UBA703
GCAGGACGGCGGCGGCCGACGACGCACTCGATGCGATGCAGGCCTGGGCGCGGCAGGACGGCTCCCCCACGGCCCGCCTGCACGCGTCGCTGGCCGTCGCCGAAGGTGCCGCCGAGGTATCGGCTCCCATGGCACGAACGGCTTTCGAGGAGGCGCTCGACGTGGCCGAGCGCGAGCGCGTCCCTATCGACCTGGTACGGGTGGGCCGCTCCTACGTGGCGTGGCTGATGCGGCAACGGGACTTCGCGCGCGCCAGCGTCGTCGTCGAGGGCATCGCCGCCTGGACGGACCGCGACTACGACGCCGCCGTCCTGCAACTGCGCCTCTTCCATGCCCTGCGCAACCCCGCCGCGTGGCCCGCCGCGCTCGAAAAAGCCCGCGCGCTGGCCGGCGAGCGAACCGTCCCGGCGGAGCTGGCGCGAGCGCCGGAAGCCTGAACGTCCATGCGGAAAATCAGCCACTTGGCGGAAACCTGACGGAAACCTGATACGGCCGTGACGGTCGCGGCATGCAGTCGCGTGGGCATCTTCCGATAGTCGCGGAGAGGGCGCCGCCGGAGCGCGCCCGTGCCTCTCCGCTTCCATTCCGCCATCCATCGGGAGTTCCGCCGTGCCCAACAACCGCCTCCTCGGGGCCGTGATCGCCAGCGCGATCCTGTTCCTGCCGCCCTGCTTCGCCGCCGACGACGTGCCCGATCCCGCGTTCGGCACGAAAGGCATCGCCTACCTGTCGATCGACGGCGTCGAAGGCCACGAGCTGCGCGTCGGCGCCGCGATCGCCCTGCCCGACGGCAAGCTGCTGTTCGGCGGCTCACGCAACAAGCTCATCGAAGGTAACCCGGACCCGCACATGCGCGGCCTGCTCGCGCGCATGAACGCCGACGGCTCGGTCGACGCCGGCTTCGGTCACGACCCGGGCAATCCCGGGCTGGTCGTGCTGGGCGACCTCGTGACCGGCACGCAGCAGCAACAGGTCGAGACGATGCAGCGCCTCGCCGACGGCTCGATCCTCGTCGCCGGCACGGCCGAGGCGTTCGGCCCGCTGAACGGCTTCGCGCTCAAGCTCGACGCGCAAGGCGCACCGGACACCGACTTCGGCACGTTCCTGCTCGCCAAGTCGCGCCTCCATGCCAGCGCCGTCGACAGCCGGGGCCGCATCCTGCTCGCCGGCGAGCACATGGCGAACGGCCTCGCCGAAGGCGTGGTCGCACGCCTGACGCCGGGCGGCCGCCTGGATACCTCCTTCGGCAGCGACGGGACCGGCGTCGTCTTCCTCGCCGGCACCGCCGCGCAGGGATCCAGCTACCTCTCCGCCCTGACGGTCGTCGGCGGCGACGGCGTGGTCGTCGGCGGCGGCTTCGAGTCGAAGGGCGAAGGACTCGGCACCGACTTCTCGCTGGCCCGGCTCGATGCGGACGGCCGCCTCGATGCCACGTTCGCCGGCGGCGGCTGGCGCCGGTTCCGCATGCCCGGCGACACGTCGACGTTCAACGGCATCGATCAGATCCAGCCGATGCCGGACGGCAAGCTCGTGCTGGCCGGCCATCGTGAGGACGCCGCGAGCGGCGTGTATCCGCTGCTGATGCGCGTCGGCGCCGACGGCGATGCCGACGCCACGTTCGGCGATGCGCAGACGCCCGGCTACCAGCCCCTCGTCGTCGCGCCGACGGCCTGGAACCGCTATTCGAGCGGCCTCGTGCGCCTGCCCGACGGCAAGCTGCTGCTCGGCGTCACCTACGCGGGGCCGGGCAAGCAGGACTTCATCGCGCTGCGCACCTCCGCCGACGGCAAGCCGGACGCGGACTTCGGCAGCCAGGGACAGGTCGAGTTCGATCTCGCTCCGGACGGCATCTACAGCAACCTGACCGCCGTCGCGCTGCAGGATGGACATCCGATCCTCGCCGGCTCGGTGAAGCGATCCCTGTCCTCGACGCTGGTGGATCTCGGCGCCGTCCGGCTCGGTGACGGCGCCGCGGCCGACGACGCGATCTTCGCCGACGGTTTCGACGACGGCCCGACCGAACTGCTGACCGACTACGACGACCTCGCGGAGGGCTTCAAGGGCCTCAGCCTGCACCACAACGGCATCACCTACCGTGAGGTCAACGGCATCGGCGGCGTGTTTCCCGACGGCTCCACGTTCACGCCGGACGACGTCGGCGACGAAGTCGTGATCGAGGACGCGACGTTCCTGTTCGGCGATTTCCCGGCCTTCGGCAGCTCGCCGAACGTGATGACCTTCGGCAAGACCTTCATGCCGGGCCCGAATCTTTCGCTCGGCCCGCTGGTGCGCGCGACGCTGGATCTCGACTCCCCCGCGAGCGCGGCCCGCTTCGAGGCGATCTTCTACGAGAACGGCCCGTGGGGCGGCATCCAGCTGCATCTGGACGCCTATCGCAACGGCGACCTGGTCGCGACGGACGTCGTCACCCTCAGCAACCTCGGGGGCCGCGACAACCTGACGACGCGCACGTTCTCCGTGACCGGCGCGACGTTCGACTCGCTGCGCTTCCATGCGACCTTCGACGGCCAGCCGTCGGCTCCACGCGTCATGATCGACAACCTGCGCGTGACGCCGGCCAGCCGTCGATGAGCCGGCTTCGCGGCTGAGAGAACCCCCGGAGTTTCTTTCCCCACGGCCGGTCGGCGTGCCCCGCACGTC
>DBMH01000360.1:0-25814 GCA_002297645.1 Rhodanobacteraceae bacterium UBA703
GGAGCCAGTCGGTGCCGGCGACCGGCGTCGCGGCGGCCAGCCAGACGCGGTCGCGATAGGCGATGGTGGTGACCGAGGTCGTGCCGGCGGCCGCGGCGGCGGCGCGATCGAAGGTCGTGCCGGTGAAGCGGGCGCCGCCGCCGACCGGGATCGCGTGCTCGCGATCGAAGAACGTCGCCCATTCGTCGCCGTCGCGCCGCACCAGCAGCGTCGTCTCCTTGATGCCGGGCGACAACAGCGTGCGCAGGAAGACGAAGAGCGTGCCGTCGAGCCGCATGTCGGCGACGACCATCGCGGGAAGCGGCGGATCGGCCGCCTGACCGCCGGAGATGCGGGCGCCGAGGGTGATGGTCAGGCCGCCGTCGGCGCCGACCCAGGTGATCGGGCGCACGGCCGCGTCGGGGGCGTCGGGCAACGGTTCGGGCCGCGGCGATGCCGAAGAGCCGCAGGGCGACGAACCGTCGTCGCGCAGGATGCGCATGTCGACGAAGCCGAGGACGCGCGACGCCCGCTCGCGCTGGCGCATCACTTCGGTGCAGGCGCCGAAGGGCGCGTTGCCGGGGATCTGGGCGACGATGCGGACCAACGGCAGGTCGGCGATGGTGCGCAGCGCCCCGGCACGGCCGTTCAGCCAGGCGATCGCGGCATTGGCCTCGATGCGGGCGGTGACCTGGAGGTCCTCGCGCGCCCGGTCACGGGCACCTTCCACCTCGGCGCGGTAGACGAGGTTGAAGATGGCGACGACGGTGCCGGCGACCAGCATCACCGCGACCAGCGGCGTCCAGTATTCGCGCTTGCGGATGGTCGGACCGGGGACATCGTCGGCGGCGAAGCGGCGCAGCACCATGTGCAGCAGCGCCCCGGTGACGGCGATGAAGAGCATGCCCTTGGCGGTGCCCACCCAGGCGGCGTCGACCGAGGTCGGCAGGAAACTCAACATGCGGTCGGAGAAGAAGATCCACGCGCTCGCGCAGGCCACGTAGCCGAAGACGATCGTCGCGACGCGTCCCGTGGACTTGGTCATCGATGCGTATCCGAATTCATCTCGAGGCCCGGCTCCATGGTCGCACGCATCGTCCCGCCCGATGCGCGGCGAAGCAAGACCCCTATCAGTCGGCGCACCTCGGACCAACTGCCGCGCCGCGACGTCAACGCGCGCGACCTTCCGACATGGTGAAAAGGGCGAGGCCCCGGAGGATCGCTCCTCCGGGGCCTCGGATCGTTCGATCGATGGCTCAGGCCACCAGTTCCCAGACGGCGGGCGAGCGCTCGAGGCGGGCGACGAGCAGCTGACGCTCGAGCTCCATCTCCTTGGGCAGCTTGTCGCCGAACTGGGCGAAGTGGGCGACCTGATCGGCGGCCTCGGCGAGACCCTTCTCGCGGTCGACCTTGACGATCTCGTCGTACTTCGCCTTGGGGAACTCGAGACCCTTCCAGTTCAGGTCGGCGTAGCGCGGCACCCAGCCGTAGGGGCTCTCGACGGCGCCGGCGCGGCCCTTGACGCGGTTCACGATCCACTCGAGCGCGCGCATGTTGTCGCCGAAGCCCGGCCACACGAACTTGCCGTTCTCGTCCTTGCGGAACCAGTTGACGCGGAAGATGCCCGGCGCTTCCGGCAGCGAGCGGCCGATCGACAGCCAGTGCGCCCAGTAGTCGCCCATGTTGTAGCCGCAGAACGGCAGCATGGCGAAGGGATCGCGACGCATCGCGGCCTGGCCGACGGCGGCGGCGGTGGCCTCCGAGCCCATGGTGGCGGCGAGGTAGACGCCGTGCGCCCAGTCGAAGGACTGGAACACCAGCGGGAACGCCTTGGAGACGCGGCCGCCGACGATGAAGGCCGAGATCGGCACGCCGGCCGGATCTTCCCAGGCCGGGTCGATCGAGGGAACCTGCGACGCCGGCGCGGTGAAGCGCGAGTTGGGGTGCGCGGCGGGACGGCCGCAGCCCGGGGTCCACTCCTTGCCGGTCCAGTCGATGAGGTGCGACGGCGCCTCCTCGGTCAGGCCTTCCCACCACACGTCGCCGTCGTGGGTCAGCGCCACGTTGGTGAAGATGCAGTTGGCGTGCAGCGTGGCGAGCGCGTTCGGGTTGGACTTCTCGTTGGTGCCCGGGGCGACGCCGAACAGGCCGTTCTCCGGGTTGATCGCGTGCAGGCGACCCATGGCGTCCGGCTTGATCCAGGCGATGTCGTCGCCGATCGTCGTGACTTCCCAGCCCTCGTAGCCCTTGGGCGGGATGATCATGGCGAAGTTGGTCTTGCCGCAGGCCGACGGGAAGGCGGCGGCGACGTAGGTCTTCTCGCCCTTCGGATTCTCGACGCCGAGGATCAGCATGTGCTCGGCGAGCCAGCCTTCGCTGCGCGCCTGCCACGAGCCGATGCGCAGGGCATGGCACTTCTTGCCGAGCAGCGCGTTGCCGCCGTAGCCCGAGCCGATGGACTTGATCGTGAGCTCCTCGGGGAAATGCATGATCCAGCGCTTGTCCGGATCGAGGTCGCCGGTCGAATGCAGGCCCTTGACGAAGGTGCCTTCGCGTTCGATGCGCGCGAGCGCGGGGGCGCCCATGCGCGTCATGATGCGCATGTTGACGACGACGTACGGCGAGTCGGTGATCTCGACGCCGCAGCGCGAGATCGGCGAATCGATCGGACCCATGCAGTAGGGGATCACGTACATCGTGCGTCCCTTCATGCTGCCGGCGAACAGCGCGTCGATCTTCGCGTGAGCCTCGGCCGGGGCCATCCAGTGGTTGTTCGGCCCGGCGTCCTCCTGCTCCTTCGTGCAGACCAGCGTGAGGTGCTCGACGCGCGCCACGTCGCTCGGGTGCGAGCGGTGCAGCCAGCAGTTCGGGTGCGTCTGCGGATTCAGCGCGATCAGCGTCCCGTCCGCTTCCATCTGCGCGATGAGGGCGCGGTTCTCGGCCTCGGAGCCGTCGCACCAGTGGATGCGGTCGGGTTGGGTCAGCCGGGCGACGTCGTCGACCCAGCGATTGAGCGATTCGAGTTGGCTGGTCATGGTTCTCGGGCGCGTACCGGTGCGCCGGACGAAAAGAGGACTCGGGACGGTAATGGCCGCCCTGTACCTTTGCAAGGCAGTGTGCGGAAAGCCGCGCGTGCCGAGTTTCCGCTCTTCCGGCGCGGGTGGACCGCCGGGATCGTGAGGTGGGCTTGCGCGCCCGTGGCGCGCCTCCCTCAGTGCGGAATCAGGATCTCGATGAAATCGCGGATGTAGGCCTCGAACTCCTCGTGGCTCATGCGCGGCTGCCCGATCTGCGCGAGCTGGATGAAGCCGACGTAGGCGGAATAGGCGAGGCGGGCGCGGTTCGCGGCTGTCGTGGCGTCGAAACCGGCCTGGCGGAACGCTTCGGTCACGAAGTCCAGGCGCCGTTGCGAGACGCGCTCGACCAGCGGCCGGATCAGCGGCTGGTCGATGGCCTTGAGCAGGGCGGCGAACACGGCGTGCGACGGCCGCTTGTGGCTGACCTGGCGAACCAGCTCGCGCACGCGCTCGCGCGGGTCCGACACGGCTTCCACCTGGGCGAGGACATCCTGTTCGTCGTTGCGCTCCCAGCGCTCCAGCGCGGCCTGCAGCAGGGCTTCCCGCGTGGCGAAGTGCCAATAGAAGCTGCCCTTGGTCACGCCGAGGCGGCGCGCCAGCGATTCGACCGCGACGGCGCCGACACCGCCCTCGGCGAGGACGGCCAGCGCGCCTTCCTCCCAGTCGGCGGCACTGAGGCGGGATTTGGATTCGATCTTGCCGAGCGGAGAGGCCATCGTTCTAGTCTGCCGCATGGCAGGCCGGAAATGAACCGCTTCGAGCCAACATGATGTTTACAAAGGAAGAATTTACCATACTTTAGCGTATTGATTTTGCGGCGGACGCAATCCATACTTAATCGTATGGAAGACGTCGCGCCCGCACTGCCTCCGTCCGTCACGCTTCGTCTGGAGCGGCCCGACGGCATGCTCCTGGCGACGACGAACTGGGCGGGCGAGCGGCACGGCGTCGTCTTCGCCCACGGCTTCGGGCAGACGCGCCAGGCCTGGGCCGCCAGCGCCGAAGCCATCGCTGCCGCCGGTTTCCCATGCGTCAGCTTCGATGCGCGCGGCCACGGCGAGAGCGGTTGGCGCGGCGAGGAGCCCTATCATTTCGATCCGATGGCCGAGGATCTCGCCGCGATCGCGGCGACGGTCGGCTCGAAACCGGTGCTGGTCGGTGCCTCGATGGGAGGCCTGCTCGGCATCGCGGCACAGGACCGTTGCGGCGAGCCGTTCGGCGCGATGGTCCTGGTCGACGTGACGCCGCGCTGGGAGACGCGTGGCGTGGAGCGCATCCTCGGTTTCATGCGCGCGCATCCGGACGGGTTCGCGTCGCTGGACGAGGCGAGCGACGCGATTGCCGCCTACCTGCCGCACCGTCCCGGGCGCAAGCCGCCCGAGCGCCTGCGCGCCCTGCTGGTCGAGCGCGGCGACGGACGTCTCCATTGGCATTGGGATCCGCGCCTTCTCGGCGACCTGACCCCCGACATCGAAAGTCATCAGCCGATGCTGCTGGACGCCGTGCGGCGCATTCGCGTGCCGCTGCTGCTGGTCAGCGGCAGCGAGAGCGACATCGTGTCGCAGGCGACGATCGCCGAGTTCCTCGGGCTGGCGCCGCACGCACGCCACGTCGTCGTGCCGAAGGCGACGCACATGGTCGCCGGAGACGAAAACGGGGCGTTCACCCGTGTCGTACTAGAGTTCCTCGAATCACTGGATGAGCAGGGGAAGGCGTGAGCAGCCCCTGCGGACGTCGTGCCCGCAACCCGGGCATCTCCTTGAAAACGCACCGCCTCGGAAACGGTGCCTCGGATTCCCGCATGCGCGGGAGTGGCGAACAACGCAGAGCGTTACCAGGTAGGAGTCCTTGAGATGAATCCGTTCGTTCCCTTGCTGGCCGGCTTGCTCGTCTCGCTCGGCGCAGCGTATTTCCGCAGCGGCTTGCGTGCATGGAGCGTCGCGACCGCCGCCGCCATCGTCGGTGGCGGCTGGCTCGCCGGCTCGTCGATCCTCGCGATCGCGCTGCCGCTGCTCGTGTTCGCGCTGGTCGCGGTGCCGCTGAACCTCGTCGAGTTCCGGCGCCGCAAGCTCAGTGCGCCGCTGCTGGCGATGTTCCAGAAGGTCACGCCGCAGTTGTCCGACACCGAGCAGATCGCGCTCGACGCCGGTACGGTCGGCTTCGAGGGCGAATTGTTCAGCGGCAAGCCGGACTGGTCGAAGCTGCTGCGCTTGCCGAAGCCGGAGCTGTCGGTGGAGGAGCGCGCCTTCCTCGACGGTCCGGTCGAGGAACTCTGCGCGATGGTCAACGACTGGCAGATCAGCCACGAACTGGCCGACCTGCCGCCGGAAATCTGGGAGTTCCTGAAGAAGAACCAGTTCTTCGGCATGATCATCCCGAAGGAGTACGGCGGACTCGGCTTCTCCGCGCTGGCGCATTCGATGGTGCTGCAGAAGGTCGCCGGCATGTCGACGACGCTGTGCTCCACGATCGCCGTGCCGAACTCGCTCGGTCCGGGCGAATTGCTGGTGCACTACGGCACCAAGGAGCAGAAGGACCACTATCTGCCGCGCCTCGCCGACGGCCGCGAGATTCCGTGCTTCGCGCTGACCGGTCCGTATGCCGGCTCCGACGCGACCTCGATTCCCGACTACGGCATCGTCTGCAAGGGCGAATGGAACGGCGCCAACGTGCTCGGCGTGCGCCTGACCTTCGACAAGCGCTACATCACGCTGGCGCCCGTCGCCACGATCGTCGGTCTTGCGTTCCGCATGCACGATCCGGAGCACTTGCTCGGCGACGAGGAAGACCTCGGCATCACGCTCGCGCTGCTGCCGCGCGACACCGCGGGCCTGGAGATCGGCCGCCGCCACCTACCGTTGAACAATCCGTTCCAGAACGGTCCGGTGCGCGGCAGGGACGTGTTCGTGCCGCTGTCGCAGCTGATCGGCGGTCCCGACATGGCCGGCCACGGCTGGCGCATGCTGGTCGAGTGCCTGTCCGTCGGTCGTGCGATCTCGCTGCCGTCGAACACCAGCGGCGGCGCGCGCTTCGCGGTCGCGGCGACCGGAGCGTATGCGCGCATCCGCAAGCAGTTCGGCCTGTCGATCGGCCGTTTCGAGGGCGTCGAGGAAGCGCTTGCGCGCATCGGCGGCTACACCTACCAGATCAGCGCGCTGTCGCTCGAGACCGCGGCCGCCGTCGACCGCGGCGAGAAGCCGGCGGTGCCGTCGGCGATCGCCAAATACCACGCGACCGAACGCGCGCGCGAAGTCGCCAAGGACGCGATGGACGTGCACGGCGGCAAGGGCGTCATCCTCGGGCCGGGCAACTGGATCGGCCGCGGCTGGCAGGGCGCGCCGATCGCGATCACGGTCGAGGGCGCGAACATCATGACGCGCAGCCTGATGATCTTCGGCCAGGGTGCGATCCGCTGCCATCCGTTCGTCCTGAAGGAAATGGAGTCGCTGAAGCTCACCGACTACCGCGAGAAGCTGAAGGCGTTCGACGCCGCCTTGTTCGGCCACATCGGCTTCGCGATCTCGAACGCGGTGCGCAGCTTCGTGCTCGGCCTGACGTTCGCGAAGATCGGTCGCGTGCCCGGCAACGCGTACACCAAGCGCTATTACCGCAAGCTCAATCGCTATGCCGCAGTCCTGGCGCTGATGGCCGACACCTCGATGCTCGTGCTCGGCGGCAAGCTGAAGTTCAAGGAGAAGATCTCCGCGCGCCTCGGCGACGTGCTGTCGAACCTCTACATCGCCAGCGCGATGCTGAAGCGCTACGAGGACCAGGGCTGCCCGGTCAACGATCAGCCCTTGCTGGCCTGGGCGTTCCACGACAGCATCTTCCGCATGCAGGATGCGGTCGACGGCGTCCTGCGCAACTTCCCGGTGCGTCCGGTCGCGTGGCTGCTGCGCGCGCTGGTGTTCCCGTTCGGCCGCCGCGAGGTGCCGCCATCGGATCGTCTCGGCCGCCGCGTCGCGGCGATCCTGACCGCGCCCGGCGAAGCGCGCGATCGACTGCTCGGCCGCGTCTACCTGACGCCGAGCGCGAACAATCCGGTCGGCCGCATGAACGCGATGCTGCCCGAGGTGATCGCGGCGGAGCCCATCGAGCGCAAGTTCCTGAAGGCGGCGAAGGCCGGCGAGCTGAAAGGCTACGACTACGACGCGCAGCTCGCGGACGCGGTCGCCAAGGGCGTCATCGATTCGGCCGAACGCGATCTCCTCGCGCGCGTGCGCAAGGCGACGTTCGAGTTCATCTCGGTCGACGACTTCGATCCGTCGGAACTCGTCGCCGCCGTGCGCCACGAGGGCAAGCGCGCGCTGCGCTCGGCGGCCTGATGAGTCTGGTCTCTTCCCGCAAGCGAGAGATGGAAGCGCTGTCATCTCGTCCCGCTTGCGGGAGAGGTTGGCACGCGCAGCGCGTTGGGTCGACGATAAGCGCTTCACTCCGCTTGCCCTCACCCCGGCCCTCTCCCACGAGTGGGAGAGGGGGAGAGCCGGTCACCTCCCGCTTGCGGGTGAGGGGAGGCGCTTCGCTCCGCTTGCCCTCACCCTGGCCCTCTCCCACGAGTGGGAGAGGGGGAGAGCCGGTCACCTCCCGCTTGCGGGTGAGGGGAGGCGCTTCACTCCGCTTGCCCACACCCCCGGCCTCTGCCACAAGTGGGAGAGGGGGCAGTCATCTCTTCCATGAGGGGGAGAAGGGGAGAGCCAGTCACCTCTTCCGTGAGTAGGAGAGGGAAAGAGCCGGTCACCTCTCCCGCGTGCGGGAGAGGTCGACGCGCGTAGCGCGGCGGGTGAGGGCAGACGGAGCGAAAGCCCCACCCGCTGCATGCCAACACGAGGTGCGTCGCATGAGTTCCCAGGCATTGCGGCTGTTCCGGCGCCTCGGCGGTTCGTCGCCGGGACGCTGGCTCTACTCGAAACTCATCTGCCGGCGCGCGCCGTACTTCGCGTCGATCGCGCCGCGCGTCGAGGCGCTCGAGCCCGGCCGCTGCGTCGTGCGCATCCGCGACCGTCGCGCCGTGCGCAATCACATCGGCACCGTGCACGCGATCGCGCTCTGCAACATGGCCGAGCTTGCCGGCGGCCTCGCGACCGACGCGACGATTCCGGGGTCGGCGCGCTGGATTCCGAAGGGCATGACGGTGCGCTATCTCGCCAAGGCCCGCGGCGAGATGACGGCGACGGCGAAGGTCGCGGCGATTGCCGATGCCTCGAGCGCGCAGGACCTGCACGCACGCGTCGAAGTGCGCGACGAAGGCGGCACGCTCGTGTTCGACGCCGACATCGCGATGTGGGTGTCGCCGCGCAAGGAGACATGAGATGAGCCGCGAGGCGATCGTGTACGCGTGTGGCGTGCACAGTCTCGGCTTCGCCCTGTTCCATCTCGCGTTCTGGAAGCTGTTCGACTGGCCGCGGGCACTGCACCGCTGCGGCGTCGCCACGCGAGCGATCGCGCAGATCCTCAACCTCCGGCTGATCTACGTGTTCCTCGGCGTCGCCGGGCTGTGCTTCTTCCTGCCGCAGGATCTGTACGGCACGCGCCTGGGGCAGGTTCTCCTCGCCGGCATGTCGCTGTTCTGGGTCGGCCGCACGATCGAGCAGTTCGTCTTCCTGCGCTTCGATCATCCGCTCGTGCACGGGTTGACGGTGCTGTTCGTCGCGGGCGCCGTTTTGTTCGCTTCCCCCTTGCTCGTCGGCGGTTGATCCGGGCGCACCGTTCGTCGACGATGCGTTCGTCGTCGAACCGGAGCCTGGCATCCATGACCGCAAGCCATACGGAGTTCCTTGCCGCCGCGCGCGCCGAGGCCGAGACCGGATTCGCCGAAGGCGGCATCCCGATCGGCTCGGTGATCGTGCACGACGGCCGCATCATCGGCCGCGGCCACAATCGCCGCGTGCAACGCGGCAGCGTGATCCTGCACGGCGAGATGGACGCGCTCGAGAACGCCGGCCGTCTTTCCGCTGCGGTCTATCGCGAATGCACGCTGTACACCACGCTGTCGCCGTGCCCGATGTGCAGCGGTGCCATCGCTCTGTACGGCATTCCCCGCGTGGTCGTGGGCGAGAACCGTTCGTTCATGGGCGAGGAAGGCTGGCTGCGCAGCCGTGGCGTTTTGATCGAGGTCGTCGACGATCCGGCCTGCGCGGCACTGATGGAGCGCTTCATGCGGGAACGGCCCGGGCTCTGGAACGAAGACATCGGTCGCTGAATACCCGCGCCAGCGGACATCCATCGGGAGAGAGAATGGATTCCCGCTTTCGAGGGAACGACGTCGGTCCGATCCAGGAGTTCCTGCGCAGGGGAGAGCGGCAAGTACTCCTCGATGTGTGCGAATAGCCGGAACTCCGGAACGAGGACATCGTCACCGAGGGACGCCTGAGAACTCCGAGACGTCATGCCCGCAAAAGCGGGCATCCATCGGGACAATCGGGTTCCCGTGCAGGCGCGAATCCACGGGACAGGAGTGCCGGGCTTCGTTTTTCGGCGGAGTGGCCCCGAAAGCTAGCCCAGCAACGCCTGCGCATGGTGCAACAGGTGGTCTTCCATGAAGGTCTGGATGAAGTAGTAGCTGTGGTCGTAGCCCGCGTGCACGCGCAGCGTCAGCGCCTGTCCGGCTGCGCGCGCTGCGGCGTCGAGACGCCAGTGCTGCAGTTGCGGCTCGAGGAACTTGTCGGCGTAGCCCTGGTCGACGAGGATCGTGCCGGGGAAGCGATGGCCGTCCTCGATCAGGGCGATCGTGTCGTACGGGCGCCACGTCTTCGGGTCGTCGCCGAGATACCGTGGCAGCGCCTTCTGGCCCCACGGCACCTGGCTCGGCGCGACGATCGGCGCGAACGCGGAAACGGAGCGGTAGCGATCCGGATTCTTGAGTGCGATGCTCAACGCGCCGTGGCCGCCCATCGAATGGCCGAACACGCCTTCGCGCTCGAGATCGGCCTCGGCGAAGTTCGCGCCGATCGCGGCCGGCAGTTCCTTCGTCACGTAGCTGTACATGCGGAAGCGCGGCGCGAAGGCGGGCGTGGTCGCGTCGAGGTAGAAGCCGGCGGCCTCGCCGAACTCCCAGTCGCCCGTCGCTCCCTCGATGCCGGTGTCGCGCGGGCTGGTGTCGGGCGTCACCAGGATCAGTCCGAGCTCGGCGGCGAGTCGCTGCGCACCGGCCTTGATGATGAAGGTCTCTTCGGTGCAGGTGAGCCCGGCGAGGTAGTACAGGACCGGCGCCTTGTCATCCTTCGCCAGCGGCGGCCGGAACACGCCGAACTTCATCGAGCCGCCGGTTTCCTTCGACTCGTGCCGGTAGAAGCCCTGCACGCCGCCGAAGCAGCGCTGCTCGGAAAGGATTTCGATGCTCATCGCGACTCCAGGATGGGAACGACCATGCCGGCGCGGCAGGTGGCGCGCGCGGATGGCTCGGCAGTGTAGCCGCAGCGGCTATCATGGCCAGTCCCTTTCTGCTGCCGACAGCCGATGCCCTACTCGCCGATCGTCGCCACCCTCGGATACGTGCTCTCGCCGGACGGACGCCGCGTGCTGATGATCCATCGCAACGCGCGCCCCGACGACCAGCACCTCGGCAAGTACAACGGACTCGGCGGCAAGCTCGATCCGCACGAGGACGTGCTCGCCGGCATGCGCCGCGAGATCCACGAAGAAGCCGGCATCGACTGCGTCGAGCTGCAGCTGCGCGGCACGATCAACTGGCCCGGCTTCGGCAAGCACGGCGAGGACTGGCTCGGTTTCGTCTTCACCATCACGCGCTTCGAAGGCACGCCGCTCGATCGCAACCACGAAGGCGCACTGGAGTGGGTCGATCTCGAACGCCTGCACGAGCTGCCGATGTGGGAAGGCGACCGTCACTTCCTGCCGCTGGTGTTCGACGGCGACCCGCGACCGTTCCACGGCGTGATGCCGTATCGCGACGGGCGCATGCAGTCGTGGCGCTATTCGCGGGCGTGACGAGCTCCGAGGGACGCCGGTCGTTGGCCTGCTGACGGGCCTTGGGGCGATGGAAGGCTTCCTCGGCGGCTTGCCGGCTCAGTCCTTCGTCCTGGTCACCTCGATCGAGCGTGCCGCGCGCCAGCCGAGCCAGCCCGAACCGCCGGCCGCGAGCATCGCCAGCGCCGAGAAGCCGGGCAAGGTGGTGCCGAGAGCGCGCAGGGCGTTGAAGCTCGTCGTGATCGCGAGATCCCCGAAGCGCCAGACCGCGGTGTCGATGAAGTTCTTGGTCTTGTAGCGCGTTTCGGCGTCGACCTGGGTGTAGAGGCTGTCGAACGCCGGCTTGAAGACGCCATAGGCGCTCGCGCGCGTGATCGCGGCGAGCACCGGCACGAAGGCGGTGCCGAACACGGCGAGCGCGCCGAACATCGCCGCCTTGACCGCGCCGTCCAGCGACAGCGCGGGTGCCGGTCCGAATTTCGTCATGAGGCTGCGCGTCAACGTCAGTTGCAGTACTGCCTGCAGGAGGTTGGTGCAGAGGTCGAGGTTGGCGTTGAAATTCGCGCGCGTCTCCGGCGTCAGGTTCACGCTGCCGTTGTAGTCGACGAGCAGGGCGTAGACGACGGTGCCCACGGCGTCGCCGAGCAGCATGAGAATCGCGAGCCGGCGCATCAGGGGCGACTTCAGTGTCTCGGCCGCGCCGGCAAGGAAGCTGCCGCCGATGATGCGCTGTTCGCGCCGGTCGTCGCCCTTGACCGGGTGGCGGCAGGACCAGCGCGAAAGCGCGAGCAGGCAGAGCACCGCCACGCCGAGCAGCAGGGCGGAGATCACGAGCAGGCCGGCGACACCGATGAGGAAGACGAACGCCTTGGTCAGCACGGGACCCGCGATCGCACCGACCGCGGCGCCGACACCGATGATGGGGAACAGCCGGCGCGCCTGTTCGGCGTCGAACAGGTCGGCCATGAAGCTCCAGAACACCGACACGACGAACAGGTTGAACACGCTCGCGTAGACGAAGAACGCCGAACCGAGCAGGCGCGCGTCGAGTGCCTCCTGCATGCGGAACAGCGGGATGAACGCGATCATGCAGGCGATGAAGAACAGGTACACGAACGGCACGAAGCGGCGGCGCGGATAGCGCGCGACGAGCGCTCCGAATAGCGGTGCCAGCGCCAGCGTCGCGACGAAGGTCGCCCCGTAGAAGATCGGCAGCGCGGTCGATCCGACCGCCGCGGACAACTGGTCGCGAACGGGGCGCAGCACGTAGTAGGCCGTCAGGATCAGGAACGAACCGGCGAACGCGACGACGACGGCGAACCATTCGTGCGACTGGATGGCGGAGCGCTTCGACAAGAGGAGGAATCCGGGTGAAAAAGCCGCGCAAGCCTAGCACGCACGCCGACGATGCCCGTGACGTATGATCCGTCGATGATCGCCCGTGTCTCGACCATCCACATCTATCCGATCAAGTCCTGTGCGCCGTGGACGCGCGACGAGGCCGTCGTCGAGCCGCGCGGGCTGGCCGGCGACCGGCGCTGGATGATCGCGGACGCGCAGGGGCGCTTCCTCACCGCGCGCCAACATCCGCGCCTGACCCTGGTCCGGGCCGAGCCCAACGGCGAGGCTCTGGTGCTCAACGCGCCGGGCAGCCTGTCGCTGACGCTGCGGCCCCCCGCTTCCGGCCCGCGCATCGAGGCGACGGTGTGGAAGAACGTCGTGCAGGCTCGTACCGCCGACGCGGCCGCGGACGACTGGATCAGTAGGTTTCTCGGCCTGCCGGCGCGCTTCGTCCACATGGACGCGGAATGCGTGCGGCCCGTCAGTCCCGACTACGGCAGGCCCGGCGACGAGGTCAGCTTCGCGGATGGCTATCCGCTGCTGCTGATCTCGCAGGCCGCCCTCGACCAGCTCAACGCGAAGCTTGCGCGAGCGGTGCCGATGCTGCGCTTCCGCCCTAGCCTCGTCGTCACCGGAACGCTGCCGCACGCAGAGGACGGGTGGAAACACATCCGCGTCGGCGCAGTCGAGTTCGATGTGGTCAAGCCGTGCACGCGCTGCGTGTTCACGACCGTCGACTTCGAGCGCGGCGAGTTCGATCCGTCCGGCGAGCCGCTGCGCACGCTGACGACGTACCGGCGCACGCCGAAGGGCGTCACCTTCGGGCAGAACCTGATTCCGCGCGGCACGGGCGTCGTGCGCGTCGGCGACGCGGTCGAGATCCTGGCCGCGGCTTGAGGAGCGCGCCGGTCGGCGCCTCGCGTGGAACAGGCCCGATCCGCTGCGGGCCCGATACGCAACGACGGCGTGTCCCCCTCTCGCGGGTTCCGCGCGGACGCGGCGGGATGCGGGGCGCGCGATCTGGAGTAACCGCTCTAGTGCGCGCACCTACGCTCGCGGCATGAGCTACGACTACGTCATCGTCGGCGCCGGCTCGGCCGGTTGCGTGCTGGCGAATCGCCTCAGCGCGAACCCCGCGAACCGCGTGTTGCTGCTCGAGGCCGGCGGGCGCGACTGGCATCCGTTCATCCACATGCCGGCCGGCCTCGCCAAGCTCGTCGACAACCGGCGCGTCAACTGGAGCTACATGACCGAGCCCGAGCCGAACCTCGGCGGTCGCCGCCTCTGGTGGCCGCGCGGCAAGGTGCTCGGCGGCTCCAGCTCGATCAATGCGATGGTCTACACGCGGGGCGATCCGCGCGATTACGACGAATGGGCGGGCGCGACCGGCGACGAGCGCTGGGCGTGGCGCAACGTGCTGCCGTTGTTCAAGCGCGCCGAGGGCAACACGCGCGGCGCGGATGAATTCCACGGCGGTGACGGACCGCTCGCGGTGTCGGACCTGCGCCATCACAACGTGCTGTCGGCGGCCTTCGGCGATGCGGCGGCGCAGGCCGGCTTTGCACGCAATGAAGATTTCAACGGCGCCACTCAGGCCGGCTTCGGCCTCTACCAGGTCACGCAGAAGAACGGCGCGCGGTGTTCGTCGGCGGTGGCTTACCTGCATCCGGCACGCTCGCGCGCGAACCTGACCGTGCTGACCGGCGCCGCGACGACGCGCGTGCGGCTCGACGGCGCGCGCGCGGTGGGCGTCGACTATCGCCATCGCGGCCGCATCGAGCGTGCGCAGGCCGGTCACGTCATCCTGTGCGGCGGCGCGATCAATTCGCCGCAGCTCCTGATGTTGAGCGGCATCGGCCCGGCCGACCACCTGCGCACCCATGGCATCGCGGTCGCGCGCGACCTGCCGGGCGTCGGCGCAAACCTGCAGGACCATCTCGACATCTGCACGCTGGTGCGTTCGACCCAGCCGATCACCTACGACAAGACCAACGACATCGCGGTCGCGCTGCGCTTCCTGCTCAAGCGCGACGGCATCGGCAGCTCGAACGTAGCCGAGGCCGGTGGCTTCGTGCGTTCGCGCTTCGCGCCGGACGGGCGCTGCGACGTGCAGTTCCACTTCGTGCCGGCGCTGCTCGACGACCACGGCCGCAACCGCCTCGAAGGCTTCGGCTACACCGTGCACGCCTGCGCGCTGCGGCCGAAGAGCCGCGGCGCGATCCGCCTGCGTTCGGCCGATCCGTTCGCCGATGCCGCCATCCACGCGAACTACCTGAGCGACACGGACGGCGAGGACTTGCGCACGATGGTCGAAGGCGCGCGCCTGTCGCGCGAGATCCTCGCGCAGGCCTCGTTCGAGCCGTATCGCGGTGCGGAGATCTTTCCCGGCGTCGAGGCAAGGACCGATGCCGACCTCGCCGCCTTCATCCGGCGCAAGGCCGAGACGATCTACCACCCGTCCGGCACCTGCCGCATGGGCAGCGACGACGGTGCGGTGGTCGATTCCGAGCTGCGCGTGCGCGGGCTCGACGGCCTGCGCGTCGTCGATGCGTCGATCATGCCGACCCTGATCGGCGGCAACACCAACGCGCCGACGATCATGATCGCCGAGCGCGCGGCGGAGCTGTTGCTCACACGCACCTGACCACCCGGCACGCTGATACACTCGATCCGCCGGGGGCGAGGGACCCCGCGTCTACCGCGGGAGGGCGGGTGAACACGAGTGCAATCGAGTTGTCGGCGCCGGTATCCATTGGCGCCCGGTCTGAGCCCGACGTTGCCACCGAGCATCGCTTCGAATTCAGCGGCGACGCGAAGGAATACTTCCGTATCTGGATCGTCAACCTCGCGCTCAGCATCGTCACGCTGGGCGTGTATTCGGCGTGGGCGAAGGTGCGCACGCAGCGCTATTTCTACGCCAACACACGCCTCGTCGGCGCCGCCTTTGACTATCAGGCGAGACCGCTCGCGATCCTCAAGGGACGCGCGATCGCGCTGGCGCTGTTCGGTGGCTACGCGCTCGCCGGGCAGTTCAACGTGACATTGCAGCTCGGGCTGGCGTTGCTGATCGCGGTGCTCGCGCCGTGGCTGATCGTGCGCGGGGCCGCATTCCGTGCTCGCTACTCGGCCTGGCGGGGCATCAATTTCCGCTTCGTGCCGGACTACGGCCAGGCCTACGTGCGTTTCCTCGCCCTCTACCTCCTGCTGCCGCCGACCCTCGGATTGATCTATCCGTACATCAAGGCGAAGCAGAAGGCGTTCCTGGTCGAGCATCACCGCTACGGCGGGGTCGCGTTCAAGTTTGGTGCGACGCCGGGCGATTTCTATCCACCCTATCTCGCCGCGTTCGCGGCGATATTCCTCTGGGTTCTGGTTTCGGGAGCGATGGTTGCCGCTCTGTTCTCCGGGGTGGAGAGGGTGCCCGATCCGTCCGGCCCGCAGCTCTCGTTCGCAACGTTCGCGCCCATTCTCATCGTCTATGCGGGCTACTTCGCTGTGTTCGCGTTCCTGGCTGCGGCACTCGCCAACCTCGTCTACAACCACATCGACATCGGCGGCAACCGTTTCCGTTCGACGCTCGCCGGCGGTCGCCTGCTGTGGATCTACTTCAGCAACACGCTGGCGATCGTCGGCAGCATCGGCCTGCTGATTCCGTGGGCGATGGTCCGTCTTGCGCGCTATCGCGCGCAAAGCCTGACGCTGCTGCAGGGCGGCGACCTCGACCAGTTCTTCGCGTCGGCGCAGGGTGAGGTCGATGCCGTCGGTTCCGAGATGGACGGCCTGTTCGACATCGACATAGGCCTCTGAGGATGTGGTGCGGCCAGTACTTCGACGGGCGCAGCAGTCGCGCCCACGCTGTCGAAGTGGTCATCGAGGGCGATGACCTCGTCGTGCGTGGCGCGGACGTACTGCGGCGCGCGCCGCTCGTACACCTGCGCCTGTCGCCGCGGCTCGGTCGCACGCCGCGCGCGATCACGTTCGCCGACCGCGCGCAGTTGATGATCGACGACGACCCTGCCCTCGACACGCATTTCGCCTCGGCGGACCGCGTGCAGTCGTGGGCCGACCGGCTCGAACGTCGCTGGAAGCTTGCCGCCGTTGCGGTGTTGCTGTGCTTCGCCGCAGGTGTGTTCGCATTCGAGTTCGGCGTGCCGTGGATGGCCGAGCGTGTCGCGACGCGCATCCCGGCCGCGTTCGAGGCTTCGATTGGTCGCGGCGTGCTCGATCAGCTCGACGACTGGCTCCTCAAGACGAGCACGCTGGCGCCGGATCGGCAGGACACGCTCTTGCGCGCGTTCCGTGGATTGCTCGACGCAGCGCCGGGTGAAGAGGCGATGCGCGTGGTGTTCCGCGATGCTCCCAGTGTCGGCGCGAACGCATTCGCCTTGCCGGGCGGCACGATCGTCGTTACCGACCAGCTGGTCGCGCTGCTCGGCGACGATCGCGAATTCCTCGCCGTTGCCGCGCACGAGCTTGGCCACGAGCGGCATCGCCACGCGTTGCGCCAGGCGCTGCAGGGTTCGGTCGTCGCGGTGGTCGCGGCGATGATGGCCGGCGATGTGAGTTCCGCCAGCACGCTGATCGTCGCGATGCCGACCTTCCTGCTCAATGGCCACTACTCGCGCCGATTCGAAAGCGAAGCCGACGATGCCGCGTTCGCCACGCTTGCCGCACACGGAATATCGCCGCGCTGGTTCGCGACGATCATGCGCAAGCTCGAAGCGAAGCATCCGGATACGTCGGGACTGGCGTACTTGTCCTCGCATCCGCCGAGCATCGGGCGCATTGCCTGCGCGGAACAGCGTGCCCACGAATTTGACGCCGCGCATCCGCCGCTGCGCGCGGATAGCGGACACTAGTCGCCGAGTACACAACGCGCCGACGATGATGATCGCCGAGCGCGCGGCGGAGCTGTGGGTGCCTGCGAACGGATCAGCCGACCGCCGCGGTCAGCTCGGGAACCAGCGCGAACAGGTCGCCGACGAGTCCGTAGTCGGCGATCTCGAAGATCGGCGCCTCGGCGTCCTTGTTGATCGCGACGATCGTGCCGGCGTCCTTGATGCCGGTCAGGTGCTGGATCGCGCCCGAGATGCCGACCGCGATGTACAGCTCCGGGGCGATGATCTTGCCGGTCTGGCCGACCTGCAGGTCGCTCGGCACGTAGCCGGCGTCGACCGCGGCGCGCGAGGCGCCGACCGCGGCGCCGAGCTTGTCGGCGAGCGCATAGATGACCTTGAACGCGTCCGCCGAACCGAGTGCGCGGCCGCCGGAGACGACTTTCGACGCGGACTGCAGGTCCGGGCGATCGCTCTTGCCGGAGCTGAGTTCGACGAAGCGCGTATGCGAGGGCAGGGCGACGTCCAGCGTCAGCGGCTGGACCGGCGCATGGCCGCCCGCGCCGGCCGCGGCGTAGGACGCGGTACGCACCGTGCCGGCCAGGATCTGGCCGGCCGGCGCTTCGACCGTGACGATCGCGTTGCCGGCGTAGATCGGGCGCTTGAACGTGTGCGCGCCCTCGACCGCGGAGATGTCCGACACCTGGGCGATGCCGAGCAGGGCAGCCGCACGCGGCAACACGTCCTTGCCGAACGTCGTCGACGGCGCCAGCAGGTGCGTGTAGCCGTTCTTGGCGGCAGCGGCGATCTGCGGGGCGTAGATCGCGGCGAGCGCGTGCGCGTTCTCGGCGCGCGCGACGGTCAGCACGTTCGACACGCCGTCGATCGCCGCCGCTTCGGCGGCGATGCCGGCCGGGTCGGCGGCGAGCACGAGGACGTCGATGGAGTCCGCGCCGATCTGCTTCGCGCAGGTCACGCAGCGCGCGGTGCTGGAATTGAGTTTGCCGTCGAGGTGTTCGGCAATGATGAGGATCTTGCTCATGGTTCTTGTCGTCCGATTCGATCAGTTCACCTCTCCCGCTTGCGGGAGAGGTCGCGCCGCAGGCGCGGGTGAGGGGTACATCCAGCGGCCATCCGTGGCGCGTGCTCCCATCGGCATCCTGCCTCAGCCTCGGCCGCTCGTAGCGACCTCGACCTCAACCGGCGCTTCGCGCCACCTTCTCCCATGAACGGGAGATAGGGAACATCGTGGCCTAAACCAGTCCCTTCGCCTTCAGCGCCGAAACGAGTTCGGCCACGTCCTTCACCATCACGCCCTTGCTGCGCTTGGCCGGCGGTGCGTAGTGCGTGGTCTTGAGATGATCACCCGACTCGACGCCGAGGCTCGCCAGCTCGATCGTCTCGATCGGCTTGGACTTCGCCTTCATGATGTCCGGCAGCTTGATGAAGCGCGGTTCGTTGAGGCGCAGGTCGGTGGTGATCACGGCCGGCAGGTCGACTTCGATCGTCTCGAGGCCGGCGTCGACCTCGCGCGTAACGCGCGCGGCGTTACCGGTAACGTCCACCTTCGAGGCGAAGGTCGCCTGCGGACGATCCCACAGCGCGGCGAGCATCTGGCCGGTCTGGTTGCAGTCGTCGTCGATCGCCTGCTTGCCGAGCAGCACGATGCCGGGCTGTTCCTTCTCGACGATCTTCTGCAGCACGCGGGCGGCGGTCAGCGGCTGGATCGCGTCGCCGGTGACGACGTGGACTGCGCGGTTCGCGCCCATCGCCAGGCCGTTGCGGATGTGCGCCTGCGCGTCGGCCGGGCCGATCGTCACGACGACGACTTCGCTGGCGACGCCCTTCTCGCGGAGGCGCAATGCCTCCTCGAGGGCGATGTCGTCGAACGGATTGGCCGACAGCTTGACGCCATCGGTGACCACGCCGGAACCGTCCGGCTTGACCTGGATGCGCACGTTGAAATCGACGACGCGCTTGTAGCCGACCAGGATCTTCATCGGATGTCGAACCTCGCTGCGGATCGCGCCGCCGCATGGCCGGCGCAAAGAAGCGCGATTTTAGCGGAAAGCATGCCGTGCCGTCCTTTCGCGGGGGTTTTCCACAGGGGGCGTGGATGGCCCTGTGGACAAGCTTGGGAAGATGACCGGAAACGACCGCCTCGTGCGGCTGTCAAGCGGATTGCGCAAAACTTGAGCAGCGCGCGTCGGCGATGCGCGGTCCTCCCGTGGCCGGCGTGGACGAAATTCCGGCTCGCGCGCCGCAAACCGCCGTGCGGCGCGTGCCCGTGTTTTCCCGAACGGCCGCCCCGTCCGAGCCGCTGCTTTCGACAGGAGCGCGCCGGGCACGGCAACGCTCCAGGCACGCGCATGACGCACCCGGAGCGGACGGCACGCCTCAGTCGAAGCCGTCGCTGAAGAGGCCGTCGTCGTCGATCGCGCGCACCTCGACGTGGTACAACTGGAACGGATTCCATCGCCAGCCGGTGCCGGTGTAGTTCGGATTGCCGAACCACAGCGAATCGGGGCGCGACAGCGTGGCGTTGGACGCCCGCGCCTTGCGTACGCCGTCGACCCATATTTCCACCGCGCGCGCCGAATCGAGCCAGCAGTATTCGACCTCGTGCATTGCGTGTGGGGTCGCCGCCGCGTCGGTGAAGTACGTGCCGTACTCGCCGGCGTCCTGGCTGCGCATGCGCACGGTGAATCCTTCGCCGGCGCTCTGCCAGGCTTCGGCGCGGCGCAGGGAGAGGTCGTTGTCGTACAGGCCGTTCGGTGGCAGGCCTTTCGACAACACCAGGGTGCCGTCGCCGGCGTTCGAGGCGGCGGTGTAGCGCGCGATCCAGCGGACCGAGAACGATCCGCTCGGCGGAATCGGCGATCCGGCCGAGGTCACGAACGGGAAGGCCGACAGCGCCGAGGCGATCGAGACGCCGTGATTCGCGACGGCGATCGTTCCGCCGTTGTCGTGGGCGGTCCACTTCGTCGCATCGAGCGCGCTGCCGGGGAAGTCGTCGAGAAACCACGTGTCGTACCCGGTCGTGGCGCTGCACCGGCTCGGCGGTTCGGTGAAGGTCGCCGTTACCGCGCAGTCCTGGGCGATCGCGTCCGTCGTCCACGTGTCGCCCGCGCCTTGCCGCGTCGCCGCGCAGGTATCGCCGACGACGTCCTGCACCACGAAGCCGGCATGGGGCGTGACGGTGAAGCTCGCCGTCTCGCCGGACGGCACGGACTGCGAGGCAGGCGTGATCGCGCCGTGGCCGTCCGGCGCGATCGCGCTGACGGTATGGCTCGCGCCGGTAACGACCTCGACGGCGCCGACATCGCATCCGGCGCCCTGCGGGCGGAGCGTGCCGCGTTGGTCGGTGGTTGCCGCGCACTGGCCGCCCGACGCGGGAATGGCGTCGATCGCCGCGCCGGCGCCGGGCAACAGGGTCCGTGTCGGGCCGCCGTTGTCGGCAAGGGCGCCGAGGTTCGGGTTTCCGGCGGCGCCCGGACAATTGGGAGCCGACGCCGGCCAGTACAGGTTGCCCCCGCCGTCGCCGATCGGGCCGTTGCAATTGCCGCCGGAGTTGTCGGCGACGAGGCTGCCTGCCAAGGAGACGGGGCCGGCGTCGCCGCTGATCGACAAGGCGCCGCCGAACCCGGTTGCCGTATTGCCGGCGATCGTGCTGCTGGAGAGGCTGAGGCTGCCGCCGTTGACGCGGATCGCCGGGCCGTCATAGGAGCGATTGCCGGAAAACGTGCTGTTGGCGATGGTGGTGTCTCCCAGCCCCTGGAACAGCGCGGCGCCGTAGCTGCCGTTCGAGTTGTCGGAAAACGTGCTGCCGCTGATGGTCAGCGGACCCTGGTTGTAGATGGCGCTGCCGGAGCCGGTGCTTACCGTGTTGCCGGCGAACGTGCAATCGATCAGGGATGTGGTGCTCGTCGCGGTGAGCAGCGCGCCGCCGCCCCAGGCCGCGTTGTTGCTGTCGAAGGTCACGTTGCGCGCGACCAGGGTTCCGGCGCTGTAGACCGCTCCGCCGTAGTACTGGTTGGCGGCGGCATTGTTGGCGTTGCCGTGGCGCAGCGTGAGCCGGCGCAGCTCCGCCGAGACGTCGGTCACGAACAAGCCGACGGTGAGGATCGCGTACAGGTTCTGCCCGTCGAGCGTGACCATGCCGCCACCGTCGATCGTGGTGGTGGCGCTGTCCTTCAGGTTCGGCAGCGTGCTGCCGAGGAAGATTGTCTGCGGCGTGGCGAATACCATCGGGTCGAAGACGATCGTGTCGGCTCCGTCGCCGCGCGCGCATCCGGCGTGCGTTTGCGCATTGTCGTTGGCGTTGTCGATGGCGTCGCGCAGGCTGCAGAGCCCGGTATTGCTCGAGTCCTGCGTGGTATTGACGGTGATCGTGCTGGCCGAAGCGGATGTCCATGCGAACGCCAGCACCAGCAGCAACAGTCCGCGGCGCGCGGAAAAACAGGGTTCGTGACTCATCCGGAGGTTCTCGTCGGCAAGGGAAAATGCGGGAGGAGGGCAACCATCGGCCCGTTGCCTGCCATGTCCGTCGCGCCCTCCGGCGTGTCGCCTCGGCGAACGATTCCAGCGCGAGTTCCCGAGCCGGCGATGGCAGGCATCCGATGGGTCGTGGAGGGCGGCGCTCGTCGGCCGGCGGCGGTGGCGGGGGCTTCTTTCATCGCCGCTCGAATCCGTCGGCGAAGATCTCGTCCGATATCGAACCGGCTTCGACCGCACCGATGTCGCATGGCGTCGGCGACGCCGCGCCGGCCGGATCGGGGCGGATCATTCCGCGCTGATCCGTCCGCAAGGGACACTCGCCGTTCGCTTCCGGAATCGCGTCGATGGCGGCACTGCCCGCGCCGGGCAGCAGGGTCTGCGTCGGGCCGCCGTTGTCCGCGAGGGGGCCCAGGCGAGGATTGCCGTCGACGGGGGCGACGACGAACGCGGCGTTGATCACGTCGCTCGGCGGTGGTGCACCGGGAAACACCAGATTGCCGGCACCGGCGATCGCGATGCTGCCGTTGGTGACGGCGATGTTTCCTCCGCCGTCCGGCGGTGCGGCGGTGTTGGCGAACAGGGTGCCGTCGAACGTGACCGTGCCGGCACCGCTGGTCATGATCATCAGCCCGCCGCCGCGGCGTGCTGCCGTGTTGGATGCGATCGTGGTCTGGCGCATCGTGATTGGATAGGTGTTCTGTTTGATGTAGATACCGCCGCCGTAGCCGTATCCGCTCGCTGCGGCGGCGTTGTCGGCGATCGTGCTGTTGATGAAGGACAGGTTGCCGACGCGCGTGAAGAGGCCGCCGCCGCGGCTGCCCGAGGCGGCGGTGACGCGGTTGCCGCTCAGCGTCGAGGCGTCCAGCGTCAGCAGCGCGGCCGGTACGCCGTAGTAGCCGCCGGCAGCGACGATGCCTCCGCCGCGGCTCACCGCGGTGTTGCCGCTGATCGTGCTGCGTTTCACCGTCGATGCGCCGTAGAGCTTGATGCCGCCACCCTCCGCGCCGGCCGTGTTGCCGCTGACCCGGCTGTCGGTCATCGTCAACGAGCCGCCGACGTGCAGGCCGCCGCCGTTGCCTTTCGCGGAGTTGCCGAGGATCTGGCTGTCGGTGACGGTCGCGTTGCCGCCGGTCCGGGTCGCGATCTTCTGCCGGACGAAGAGGCCGCCCCCCATGCCCGAGGCACCGGAGAATCCCGCGACGCTGTTGTCGCTGACGGTGCTGCCGGTCAGCGTGAGGTCGCCGGCATAGACGGCGATCCCGCCGCCCGCCGCGTAGCCGGAGGTCGAGCTGCTGTTGCCGGTGACCACGCTGTTGGCGAGGGTCAGCGACGTGTAGACGCTGGAGATGCCCGCACCGAGTGCGGCGCCGGACGGTTGCGAGGCGGCGAGTTTCCCGTTCGCGATGGTCAGGCTGTCGATCGTCAGCGAACCGTACGGGGTCATGGCGTAGAAGATGCCGAACGCATTCGTCGCCGTCGCCGCGCGCTGCACGGTCACGTTGCCGTTCGCGCTGGCGTCGATGACGAGGTTCGTGTCGGTGATCGACAACTGGTTGTTCGCCGCGTCCGCCAGCGTGATCGTGTTCGTGCCGCCCGGCGGAAACGCGGTCGTGTCGAACACGATCGTGTCGACGCCGCTGACCGTGCTCGCCACGCAGGCACTGCCGGTGGTGACGCCGCCGGCGTTCATCGCCGTGATCGCCTGGCGCAGCGTGCAGGTGGTGTTCGATCCCGCGTCGTCGGTCGTGTCGACCGTGATCCGCGTGGCCGCGAATGCACCGCCGGCGTCCACGCCGATTCCGAGGCCTGCGATCAGCGCTGCCGCGAGTGGGCGCGCGCGAAACCGTGTCGTCGTTTTCATGAGGGGGGCTCGTCGAGTCGGCGCCGGGCGGTCCGGCGGATGTGTCCTTGGGGGCATACCGCTATCGGATGACGCGCGG
Source organism: Rhodanobacteraceae bacterium UBA703 (assembly GCA_002297645.1). Lineage (GTDB taxonomy): Bacteria > Pseudomonadota > Gammaproteobacteria > Xanthomonadales > Rhodanobacteraceae > Dokdonella_A. The sequence continues at coordinate 23,593 of DBMH01000360.1, forward strand.
AACGGCGCCGGGAAGGATCGTCGGCTGCCGCAGTTCTCCACAGTTGCCGTGGACAGCCCTGTGGAGAACTTATGGATGACGGCCAGACACGTCCGTGCCATGCGGCTGTCAAGCGGAATGGTCATTCATTGACCAGCGGTCGCGCGTCACGGTCGCACGTGCGCGCAGGGGCTGCCATCGAATCCGTCGACGAACACGCCGTCCTCGGCGCGAATCGTCCAGCCGATGTCGTGCAGCACGTTCAATGCGAGGCCGGCCTGGTACAGCGCGATCGGCGCGGTCGGCTGCAGCAGGATCGACGGGAGGCCCTCGGCGCTGAAATGCGAGACGCTCGATCCGGGTTCGAGCACGGCCGGCGCATGGATGCGCACGCAGCCGTCCTTCGCGCCGTAGGCGTCGGTGCCGGCACGCGGCACCAGGGTCACGTTGAACGATGCGGCCGGCGCCGCGAAGATCGTCGCGCCGAGCGCCTGCGTGATGCCGTAGGCCGGGATGCCGGCATTGTCGCCGGTCGTGTACATCGATGCCGGACCGCCCGGGTTCGTATTGGCGATCAGCACGGCGATGGCGCCCTGGCTCTGCGCGTTGCGGATCTTGCGGGCCAGCGCGCAGTCGTAGCCGTCCATCAGCGCGATCCTGCCGGCGACCGCGGCCGCGTTCGCGAACGGCACTTCGCAGCCGTCGCGCGTACTCGGGCCGACGCCGTCGTTGACCACGATCACGTCGCCGGTGAGGGCCGAACGCAGCGGCACGCCGGCATTGGACACGTTCGTTGCGTACGTGCCGGCCGAGCCGGATGGCGTGTTCACGACGAGGTCGACGACGGGACTGAGGAATTTCGGCGTCCAGCGGTTGGTGTCCGCACCGGCCCATACCAGGTTGGGGTCGTTCTTCGCGGAGGCGCTGCGCTCGGCGTCGGTCATGTCCTTCCAGAGCTTGCCGAAGGTGACGTCGTAGAGGTAGTGGCCCCAGATCGGCTGCTTGTTGCCGGGGGCTTCGCCGGTGGTGGTGTTGTAGTTGGAGGCGAAACCGAGGCCATGGCCGAACTCGTGCAGCATCAGCGCGACCATCGCGATGCGATCGTCGGGGATCGGCATGGTCGCGGTGGTGCCGTACCACCAGCCCGCCCAGGTGCCTTCGCAGCCGTGGTCGGCGCCTTCGTTGATGAGGACCGTGATGTCCGCTTCGGCGGGCTGCAGGTCGAAGCCGGCCAGCGCGTTCGCCAGCGCCGCGGGATAGAGGGTGTCGGCATGCGGCACGTTGGCGAAATTCGAGACGAGATAGCGTGCGCCCGCGGCGCCGTAGTACGGCGGTCGGTTGCTGCAATCGGGCTGGATCTGCGGCATCGACACGTCGGCGACGATGCCCACGTTCGACTGCAGCAGGCTGCCCCAGTACGCGGCGACGAATTCGAGCGTGCGCTTGCGGCAGGCGCCGAGCGTCTCGCCGGCGTTGCAGCCCGCGCCCGCGGCCGGCGCGACCGTGCTCGCGAAACCGTCGGTCGGGTCGGATGAATAGATGAAGGTGAACACTGCGCCGTCGGGTGTGATCGGCGTGATCGTGCTGACGGCATGCTCGCCGCGCTGGACATGCTCAATGCGCGCATGTCCGGCATCGCTCCAGGCAGCCGTGGTCGTGTCGATGGCAGTCGTCGCCGGCGCTGCGGCGCATAGGGACGGCAAGGCGAGCGCGGGGAAGGCGCGGAGGACGGCGGATCTCATGGCGATGGTTCCGGGGGGCGTGCCGGACTACGCGTGCGAACGCGGCGGCGAGGATCATGCGAGTCGTTGCCGGGACGCGCGATGTCCGTCGCGGGCGCCTCCGGCCCGCGACGCGGTTTTCCACAGCCGGCGTGGACAGCCCTGTGGACAAACCGTGGGTAGCGGCCGGATCGCGTGGTGCCGTGCGGCTGTCAAGCGGATTGCTCAGAAAACGACCAGCGCTGTGGCAGGATGCTCCGCCACGAACGCACCGCGCTTCCCATGATCGAGTTGTCCGCCCTCGTGATGATCGGCTTCTCGTTGTGCGCGGCGGCTCTGCTCGCGCTCGCCGGCGCGACCACCTATGCGGATGCGCAGCCGCCGCCGATCGCGCGCGCGGCCGGAGGCGTCCTGCTCGCCGCGCTCGCGGCGTTGCAGCTCGCCCATGGCGAATGGCTGCTGCACGGAGGCGGGTGGGCCGGAACGCGCGCGTACGCGGCGCTCCTGTTCGTGGCGGCGGCG
>DBMH01000360.1:25846-27151 GCA_002297645.1 Rhodanobacteraceae bacterium UBA703
CCTGCCGGCATCGCTCGCGTTCGTGCTGCCGCTCGCGGCCGCGATTCCGCTCGCGTTCGCCGGCGGCGTCGCCGGTGCGACCCGGTTGGCGGTCCTCGTGCATCGCCTGCGCGCGCACCGCGCGCGCTTCCGCCTCGAGCGTGGCGTCTTCGTCGCGCACGCGGCGATCGCGCTCGCGGTGCTGCTGATCGGCCTCGCCTCGCCGTGGATCGGCTTCGACGCGTTCCGCATCGCCTATGCGATCCTGATCGGCATCGGCCTGTTCGCCTCGCTGTACCTGCTGCTGCGCTTCCCGGACCTGCCGTCGCGAGCAGCCGAGGCGGTTGCGACCGCGTACGCCGTGTCGACGCTCGGACGCGTCGATCGCGACGACGCGATCGCGCGCCTGAATCGACTCATGGACGAGGAAAAGGCTTGGCTCGACGAGAACCTCAGCCTCGCCGGCCTCGCGGCACAGGCCGGACTGACGCCGCACCAGCTTTCCGAACTGGTCAATACGCAGTTCGGCGTCGGCTTCTCGCGCTACGTGCGCGGGTATCGCGTCGAGGCCGCGCGGCGCATGCTGCTGGCGGAGCCGGAGGCGTCCGTGCTGTCGGTCGGTCTCGCGGTCGGCTTCGCCTCGCAGTCGAACTTCTACGCCGCGTTCCGCGAGGTCACCGGCGAGGTGCCGGGGCGCTATCGCCGCCGTGGAGCGGACGCGACCGGCGGCTGACGCGATACCGCCGGTCCTGTCCGTGGCCTTGCCCGGTTTGGAACGGCCCGGTTTCGAGCGGGCTGAAAAACATTCCGGGACAGGCACGTTTGCAAACCATTGCAGGAGGCCCGGCGTTGCAGACCGCTCCTTGATCATTCCGGAAATCCGCAAGTCCTTGTTCTGCAGCGAAGTACGCGGCGACTTGTTCCTGCCCGATCAATCCGGAAGCGCACGCCCGTGCGGCGATGCGAAGGTCGCTCCATCCACGGCGGAGGACGGAGGCGGTCATGGCGGCGATCACGGTCTACTACGATGGGCTCTGTCCGGTCTGCGGGCGCGAGGTCGCGATCTATCGGCGCCTCGTCGCGCCGGGGGCGGTCCTCTGGCGCGACCTCGCCGGCGAACCCAGCGCCCTGCAAGGCGAGCCGTTCGGCATTGAGGCGGCGCTGACGCTGCTGCACGTGCGCGATGCCGACGGCGAGCTGCATGTCGGCCTGCCGGCGCATCTGGTGCTGTGGGAGCGCCTGCCGTTGCTGCGCTGGCTCGCGCGCGGCCTGCGTGGCAGTGCGTGCGCGAGCCGTCTGTTCGAACGGTTCTACCTCGCGTTCACC
>DBMH01000361.1 GCA_002297645.1 Rhodanobacteraceae bacterium UBA703
ATTGCATGCCGGGCCGTCTTGGTTCCGGTCCCGTTCGGGATGTGCCGTCCGTGTCTTGCCAAGGGATACGCATGCAACCTTTTCCGCACACCACGCATCCATCCGAAACACCGTGCGCCGCGCCGGGCGGATACCACCCGGACGGGCCCACCGTCCCGCCGGGACGCGATTCCGCAGCAACGGAGGTCGGCCTGCGGCTGCGTCTGGCGCAACGGGCCTTCGCCGCGCTGATCGAGGCGTCGTGGCCACGCAGTGCCGGAGTCCTGTCCCTCGCGCGGCTGCGCCGGACCGCACGGCGGACGCTGTCCGGACTGTCCGCGGACGACCGTTCGCGCCTGTCGCGCTGGCTGTCGCTGCAGATGGCCAGCGCTTCGGCACCCGGCACGGACGTTGCAAGGATGCTCGCGGCTGCCGCGCCGGCACTTGCCGCGCACGTCGACGCCCTGCTGGCGAGGACGCGCGAGGAACTGTCCACGCGAAGCGCCGGAACGACCGCCTGAACGCGGTGACTTCCGGCACTTCGTAGTATCCGGGCGCGCAGTCAAGGTAGATTGCAGCAGTTCCCCCGAGTGCCTATGCTCCCGATCCTTTTGTTTGCCGGTTGGAGTTGCCCGCGATGATCGATACCGAGCTGGCCAGGCAGAACATGGTCGAGAACCAGGTGCGCACGTCGGATGTGCTGGACATGCGCGTACTCGACGCCCTGCGCAGCGTGCACCGTGAACTGTTCGTGCCGGCCCGGCACCGCAACCTCGCCTTCACCGACATGGCGCTGCCGATCGGCCACGGCGAGGTGATGCTCAAGCCCGTGATCGAGGGCCGCCTCTTGCAGGCGGTCGCGCCGGAAGCGGGCGAGCGCGTGCTGGAAATCGGTACCGGCACCGGCTTCCTCACCGCCTGTCTCGCCCATCTGGCCGACTCCGTGCTCAGCATCGAGCAGCACGCCGACCTGGCCGAGGCCGCGCGCGCCCACCTTTCCGCAACCCAGGTACGCAATGCCCGCGTCGAGACGGCCGAAGCCGTGCACGGCTTCAATCCGGGCGAGCAGTTCGACCTGGTCGTCGTCGGCGGCGCGGTGCATTCGCTGCCCGAACGCTTCCGCTCCTGGGTCAAGCCCGGCGGCCGGCTGTTCGCCATCGTCGGCGACTCGCCGGCGATGGAGGGCACGCTGTTCCGGCGCACCGGCGAGACGCAATGGCAGCAGGAAGCCCTGTTCGAAACCGACGTCCCTTATCTGAAGAACGCCGAACCGCCGCGCCGCTTCGTCTTGTAGACGTGCGGCGAAGGAAGGCCCCACACCATCGAGGATGATCGAATGATCCGCATGAGTTCCCTTTCGCTGGCGCTGCTGCTCGCGCTCGGCGCCTCCACCGCGCAAGCCGAGGATCTGGTCCAGATCTACCAGGAGGCCCGCGCCTCCGATCCGACGCTGGCCGGCGCGGAAGCGACCAAGCTCGCGACCGACGAAAACGTGGACCAGGCGCGGTCGTTCCTGCTGCCGCAGCTCGGCGCCAACATCGACTACACGCGCTCGCGCAGCGGCACCAACGGCGAAGGCACGGTCCTGGACGAGAACGGCAACCAACTGCCGTATACCGGCAGCACCGTGCACAGCAATACGCGCGCGATCGGCGCCACGCTGAGCCAGAGCATCCTCGACATCAGCAAGTGGACCGCGCTGAAGTCGAGCAAGTACACGGCCGCGGCCGGCGACGCGACGTATTCGGCAGCGCAGCAGCAGTTGATGATCGACAGCGCGCAGGCCTATTTCGGCGTGCTCAGCGCGATCGACGCACTGAAGTTCGCCGACGCCAACGAGAAGGCGCTGGCGCGCCAGCTCGAGCAGGCACAGCAGCGCTTCGAGGTCGGCCTCGCCGCGATCACCGACGTGAACGACGCCAAGGCGCAGCACGACCAGGCCGTCGCCAGCGTGATCGCCAACCAGAACAGCGTCGACCAGGCCCGCGAGGCCGTGCGCCGCCTGACGAACAAGGAGCCCGGCGAGTTCAAGAAGCTGCGCGAGAACCTGCCGCTCGACCATCCGACACCGGACGATCCGAACGCCTGGGTCGACGTGGCGCTGAAGCAGAACCCGAGCCTCTCCTCGTCGTCGCTGCAGGTCGACGCCGCCAACGCGAACGTCAACACCGCGCGCGCCGGCCATCTGCCGACGATCACCGGCACGCTCGGCTATTCGCGCACCGAGCGCTGGGGCGACACGCGCTACGGCGGCATCGCCCAGCCGGTCCCGAGCTTCTCCAACGATCCGAAGTGGGGTCCGTCGATCCAGTTCTCGCTGAACGTGCCGATCTTCAGCGGCGGCTACACGCAGTCGCGCGTGCGCCAGGCGATCCACCAGCGCGACTTCGCGCAGGACCAGTTCGAATTCAACCGCCGGCTCGTCGAGGCGAACACGCGCAACAACTTCCGCTCGGTCATCGCCGGTGCCAGCCAGGTCGAGGCGACCAAGGCCGCGGTGGTGTCGGCGCAGAGTTCGGTCGAGGCGACGCGCGCCGGCTACGAAGTCGGCACGCGCACGATCGTCGACGTGCTGATCAGCCAGCAGACCCTGCTCAACGCGCAGAGCCAGTATTCCTCCGCACGCCACGCATTCGTCCTGAACGGCCTTCTGCTCAAGCAGGCGGCCGGCGTCATCGAGCTGAAGGACATCGAGGCGATCAACACGCTGCTGGAGTGAGGAATGCCGGAACCGGCGATTCGTGATCCGCGCGGGAAGGCGCCGCGGGTCGCCGGATTCCCCTAGCCCCGGCTCCCGGAATCCGGATTCCGGGCTCCGGCTTCCCTCAGCATTCCCTCCACGATCGCCATCGTGCGCGCCACGGCGCCGCGTTCGCGCTCCATGACCGCCAATGCCGCCTCGCCCATGCGGCGGCGCTCGGCATCGCGCGACAGCAGGCGCACCACGGCGGGACCGAGCTCGTCCGCCTCGACGATGCGCATGACGGCGCCGGCCGCGATCAGGTCCTCGGTCACTTCCTCGAAGTTGAACGTCTGCGGTCCGACGATGGCCGGCCGTCCCAGCGCCGCCGGCTCGAGCAGGTTGTGGCCGCCGACCGGCACCAGGCTGCCTCCGACGAAGGCGACGTCGGCGGTGGCATAGAACATCAGCAACTCGCCCATCGAGTCCGCCACGAAGCACTGGCAATTCGGATCCGCACCGCCCTCCTCGCTGCGCGTCAACGTACGGAAACCGTAGGCGCGGCACGCGGCCGCGAACGGCTTGAAACGCTCTGGATGACGCGGCGCGACCAGGAGCAGCGCGTCCGGGAACCGGCGCAGAACCGCCGCGTGGGCCTTCAGCACGACCATTTCCTCGCCTTCGTGCGTACTCGCCGCGATCCAGACCGGGCGGCCGCCGCCGGCCGCCGCGCGGAACGCGGCGCCGCGCTCGAGGACGCCGTCCGGCACCGCCATGTCGAACTTGAGGTTGCCCACCACCGCGAGCCTCGGCTCCGTCGCACCGAGCAGGCGCAGCCGCTCCTCGTCGGTGGCCGACTGCGCGGCGACGAAGCTGGCGCAACGGATCGCCCGTCGCACCAGCGGCTGGATCGGCCAGTAGCCGCGCAGGGACTTCTCCGACAGGCGCGCGTTGGCGACGACGATCGAGACGCCGCGCTCGGCGCAGGTCATGAACAGGTTCGGCCAGATCTCCGTCTCCATGATCACGGCCAGGCGCGGCCGCACGCGATCGAGGAAGCGCCGCACCGCCGAGGTCAGGTCGTAGGGCAGGTAGACGTGGAACACGCGGTCGCCGAACAGCTGCAACACGCGGTCCGAGCCCGTCGGCGTCACCGTCGTGATGACGAACGGCGTGTCGCGGTAGCGCTCCATCAGCGCCTTGATCAGCGGCACCGCGGCGTTGACCTCGCCGAGCGACACCGCGTGGATCCAGATGCTGTCGCGGATGCCCGGGTCGGGGAAGAAGCCGAAGCGCTCGCGCCAGCGTGCGAGATAGCCGTGGTACTTGATGCCGCGCGCGGTCAGCCGATACAGCACGAACGGCGTCAGGAGATACAGCGTGAGCGTGTAGATGAAGCGCTGGAACACGAAGGGGGGAGCCCGCTGGAACGGCCTCCCAGTATAGCGATCCGTCCACCGCGTCCATCGCGCGACTACAATCGAAGGGATGTCCCGAGACGCGCCGCCGTTCCGCCCCGCCCTGCTCGCACCGCGCCACTGGCCGGCCTGGATCGGCCTCGGCCTGATCCGCCTCGTCGCGCTGCTGCCCTACCGCCGGCTGCTGCCGATCGGCCGCGGCGCGGGTTGGCTCGCGGCG
>DBMH01000359.1:0-3487 GCA_002297645.1 Rhodanobacteraceae bacterium UBA703
AGTTCGGCTGCGCGCGGCGGCCGTGATGCAAGCGTCCGGCCCCGCATCGGCTGCGAATCCGGCGTCGCTCTCCATCCACTGAACGAGGAATCGTCTCCATGTCCTTCTTCCGGCTCCTGGTCCGCTTCGGGCTGGGCGGAATCCTGTCGACCCGATCCGTCCTGGCGATGGACTTCGTCGTCACCCAGTCCGGCGACTCCGCCCTGCCGGGGTCCGACACCTTGCGCTCGGAGATCGCCGCGGCGAACACCAATCCCGGCCCCGACCGGGTGTGGATTCGCACGCCCGATCCGATCGTGCTGACGAACGGCCCGATCCTCGTCACCGATTCGGTGGAGATCATCGGCGCCCGTCCGGAAGGAGCGAGCCGAATCTCCGGGAGCGGGGATTCGGGCAATCGCGCGAGCCTGCTCCAGCTGCACGGCGATCCGGAGGCCCCGCGCGAGATCCAGCTGGTGTTGCGCAAGCTGCATCTGCGTGCCGCATCGGGTCCGACCCTGCAGGGAGGCGGGGTCGACGTGCGCCGGGCGCACCTGCGCGTGGAGGATTGCCTTTTCACCGACAACAGGACCCTGAGCGACGGCAGCGCCATCCGCATCGAAGATGCGGTGGCCGATGTCCGCGACAGCGTATTCGAGTCGAACGTCGCGAGCGGCAGCGGCGCCATCGCCGCATTGGGCAGCGAACTCACCGTCGTGCGCAGCCGCTTCAGCGGCAATCGGTCCTTTACCGGTGGGGCAATCGCCGGCGGAATGGCGAGCATCGACATCGTCGACAGCCTGATCCGCGACAACAGCGCGGACTTTTATGGCGGCGGCGTGCTGCTCATGAACGGCAAGCGCCTGCGGATCCAGCGCAGTACCGTGGTCGGGAATACGGCGGGCAGCTACGGCGGCGGCGTGGCCCTGTACGGGCCGGACGACGGCGAACCCTCGGTGATCGAGAACAGCACGATCGCCGGCAACGCGGCGCCGGCCGTGAACGGCAGCGGGGCAGGGGTCTTCTTCGGCTCCGGCCGGCTGCATCTGCGCAACAGCACCGTCGTCGCCAATCGCACGGGACCGGGGGATTTCAACCAGTGGTCCAACGGCGGCGGCGTGTTCGTCGGCGGCAGCGGAAGCCGGCTCGAGATCAGCAGCACGATCCTTGCCGGCAATACGCAGGAGCCGGCGGCGGCGAGCGATCTCGTGCGCGATCTCGATCCCCGCGTGACACCGCCGGGGATCGTTTCAGTACGCCGAAGCCTGATCCAGGCCGTGCCGGAAACCGGAACGGTGAACGGCGCCGAAGCGGACAACCTCTGGCAGGTCGATCCGAAGCTGGAGCCGCTGGCCGACAACGGCGGCCCGACACCGACCATGGCACTCACGCTCGGCAGCCCGGCCTGCGAACGCGGCGAGAACGCGGCCGGCCTCGCCAGCGACCAGCGTGGCGACGGTTTCCCGCGGGCGTACGGAAATACCGACATCGGTGCCTACGAGTACCACGATGACGTGATCTTCCAGGGCGGCTTCGAGCGGCACGATCCAGGGGCGTTCGGCTGTGCGCGGCAGCCGCCGGGCAGGTCCGTGATCTCGCGGAACGGAGCGATTCCGTGGCGCGGCGGTGCGCTGGGCCTCGTGCGCTTCTTGTCCGGGACGCTGCTGGAACCGGCCGGGACCCCGTTCGTCGAGCGCATGTTTCGACCGGCTCCGCTGGGGGCGGCGAAGCTGGGCGACAGATGGCGACTTCGGGGAGGCAGTCCCGGCATGGCTGGCGACGTTCATCGCCGGCGTGCCGGAGAGGCGCGCCTGGCGTAGCGGACTCCGACCCTGCGGCGTTCGGTGGCTGGCGTTTCGTTCGTGAATTGCCATTGCTGGGGTTCATTGCGCGATGCGCCGTCATCCGGCCGGCGGCTGGGGTTACCATCGCCGATTGCCGTCCGCCGTCCGCCCGTGCATGTCCCTGTTCCGTTTCGCGCTGTTCTTCATCTTGTCCGCATGGGCGTCGGTGCATGCCGCTCCATTGGTTCCCGCGCCGACGCATGTCCTGTTCGATGGCGAGATCCGCCGCCTCGTCGACGAGGCCGGCATTCCCGGCGCCGCCTATGCGATCGTCGTCGACGGCCGCGTGGAAAGCGCGTACGGCATCGGTGTGCGCGAACTGGGCGGCAAGGCGCCCGTCGACGCCGACACGGTGTTCCGCATCGCCTCGGTGTCCAAGACCTTCACCGCGCAGCTCGTCGCGACACTCGCCGACGAAGGGCGCCTCGACTGGTCGCTTCCCCTGCCGCGTTTCGCGCCGGAATTCCGGCTCAAGGGCGGCAGCGAGCAGCGCATCCGGTTGCAGCACGTGATCGGCCAGTCCTCGGGCCTGGTGCCGAACGCGTTCGACAATCTCGTCGACGCCGGGCAGTCGCTGCAGCAGATCCTGCCGCAGTTCCGGACGCTCGAGCCTTCGTGCGCTCCGGGGCAGTGCTACGGCTACCAGAACATCCTCTACGGCCTGTCCGTGCAGGCGATCGAGCAGGCGTCCGGCCGCCGTTACGGCGACCTGCTCGCGCAACGCGTGTTCGAGCCGCTCGGCATGGAGCACGCCTCGGTCGGCCGGGACGCGTTTTTCGCGGCGCCTGATCGCGCCTTGCCGCACGTGCGGCGCGACGGCGGCTGGCAGCGCGTCGAGGTGGAGCCCAACTACTACCAGTTGCCGGCCGCTGCCGGCGTCAACGCCAGCGCGAACGACCTGGCGCTCTGGCTGATCGCGCAGATGGGCGGTTTTCCGCAGACCGTGCGCGCAGCCGACGTCGCGATGCTGACGACGCCGCGCGTGACGACGCCCAAGGACCTGCGGCGCGGCCACTGGAAGGACCTCCTCGCCTCCGCCCACTACGGCCTCGGCTGGCGCATCTACCGCATCGGCGGCGAGCCGATCGTCCTGCACGCCGGCTGGGTGCAGGGCTACGTCGCCGAGATCAGCTACTCGCCGCGCCTGCGCACGGGGCTGGTCGTGCTGTTGAACGCGGAAAGCGGTTCGGCGCTGAACGAGATCGGATCGCAGTTCTGGCAGCGCGAGCTGGCGGCGTTTCCGGCTCCCGCGGAGGCGACGCGCAGCGCGGCCACGCCGGCATCCTCGCGCACAGCCAAGCCCGGCGCGAAGGTCTCCGCGTCGACGCCCGGCAAGCGGAATGCGCCGGAGGCGAGAACGGGCGCGGCACGTCCGGCCGCGCCTGCCCGGAATGCGGCCCGCTCGCCGCGTGGGCAGGGAGCGCCCTGATCCGGCACCGCATGCCGGCCGGCGGATCCACGGGAAGATCCGCGAGCGCCCCTCCGGGAGGCGAGGCGTCGAGCCGGATGCCTCAGGCCACGACCACCGGAATCTTGCCGATCATCCCGTTCGAAATCCGCGCCTGCCACTCGCGCGGGCCGGTCTGGTGCACCGATTCGCCGGTCGAGTCGACCGCGACGGTGACCGGCATGTCCTCGACCTCGAACTCGTAGATCGCTTCCAT
>DBMH01000359.1:3515-4236 GCA_002297645.1 Rhodanobacteraceae bacterium UBA703
GGCCATCAGGTAGGCCGACTTGTGCTTGCGGATCGCCTCGATCGCGGCCGGGCCGCGCTCGGCCTTGCCGACCATGCCGAGCAGGCCGGTCTGGGCGAGCACCTGCTCGGTGAACTTGTCCATGCGCGTCGCAGTGGTCGGGCCGGCCGGACCCACGACCTCGTCGCGTACCGGATCGACCGGTCCGACGTAGTAGATGAAGCGGCCGCGCAGGTCGACCGGCAGCGGTTCGCCCTTGTCGAGCATGTCGACCATGCGCTTGTGCGCGGCGTCGCGNNAGCAGCAGGGTCTGGCCCGGCTTCCAGCTCGCGACGTCTTCCGGCGTCAGCGTGTCGAGGTCGACGCGCGTGCCCTTGGAGGCGTCGTAGGTCAGCTTCGGCCAGTCTTCCAGCGACGGCGGATCGAGCGCGACCGGGCCGGAACCGTCGAGCGTGAAGTGCGCATGGCGCGTCGCCGCGCAGTTCGGGATCATCGCGACCGGCAGGTTCGCCGCGTGCGTCGGGTAGTCCTTCACTTTCACATCGAGCACCGTGGTCAGGCCGCCGAGGCCCTGCGCGCCGATGCCGAGCGCATTGACCTTCTCGTGCAGTTCCAGGCGCAGTTCCTCGGCACGGTTCGACGCGCCGCGCGCCTTGAGTTCGTTGATGTCGATCGGCTCCATCAGCGCCTCCTTCGCCAGCAGCATCGCCTTTTCGGCGGTGCCGCCGATGCCGATGCCGAG
>DBMH01000359.1:4291-4413 GCA_002297645.1 Rhodanobacteraceae bacterium UBA703
CTCCGAGCCGCCGCCCTTGGCGGCGACGATCACGTCGACCGTATTGCCCGGGACGATCTTCATGTTCACCACGGCGGGCGTGTTGTCCTTCGTGTTCCGGCGCGTGCCGGCCGGATCGGCGA
>DBMH01000359.1:4502-10247 GCA_002297645.1 Rhodanobacteraceae bacterium UBA703
ATGCCGGTGTCCTGGCAGATCGGCCGATGGCCTTCGGCGCACAGGCGCGAGTTGATCAGGATCTGCGCCATCGCCTCCTTCGCGGCCGGCGATTCCTCGCGCTCCCAGGCGGCGGCGAGGCCCTTGATGTAGTCGACCGGGTGGTAGTAGCTGATGTACTGCAGCGCGTCGGCGACGGACTGGATGAGGTCTTCCTGCTGGATCGTGGTCATGTGGGGAGCTGTGGGCGAGTCGTGCAAACGCCTATTGTCGGGGACAACGGCGCCGCAGGGGAAATGCGCCAGCGGCATGCCGCTCGGGCAATCACCGCGGATGGGAAACGCCGCATGAACGGTCGAAGCGGGCAACGCCTCCGCAACGCGCGGCACACGCAAGTTTAAGAGGGCGGGGATCATCTTCTTGCGCGCCTGCAATTCCGCAGGCGTACGGAGTCCGAACATGGACCGCAATCGCATCGAAGGTACGAAGCACGAGGTGAAAGGCGCCATCAAGGAAGCGGCCGGCAAGATGACCGGCAACAAGACGCAGCAACTCGAAGGAAACCTCGAGAAGAACGCCGGCAAGGCGCAGAAGGAAGCCGGCAAGGTCGCGGATCATCTGCGTCACGAGCAGAAGCACTGACGGAGGCCCTCTCTGGAGCGCTCCTGCGCTCCAGAGCCGCGCCCGGAGCCGATCCGGGCGCCACGCCGGGCTCGCGCGCTCGACGCGCGGCGGCTAACCTCGCGGGCCGTCTCCCTCCCGGTCCGCCGCATGTCCATCTTCCTGACGCCGTTCGCGCGCACGCGCCTGTTCCCGAAGGAATCCCGCCGCAACACGATCCAGGACTGCACGCCCGAGGAATTCGAGCGACGTCTCAACGACGAAGCACCGTTCAAGGTGCTCGACGGCTACGCGCCGTTCTGCAAGCTGCACGTGCACCGCAACTGGACCTCGACGCGCTGCCTGACCGTGCCGATCACCGATGCCAACCGTTCCCTCCTGCGTTCGGGCTACGAGGCGCGCACGAAGGAGGAACTGCCCGTGCTGGTGCGCTGGTTCGAGGGTGTCGAGCCGCCGGTCGCGCAGTGGTTCGTCGTGATCCTCTACAGCCGCGAGCAGCTCGCGAAGGAAGGCTCGACGATCGAGGCCGACTGGGGCGTCGTCGGGTGCATCTACACGGCGGAGCCGGAAGAGGTTCCGATGGCGCCGATCACGATGATGCGCAACGCGCTCGGCGTGGAGGAGGGCGGTTCCGGCGTGCCGCTGGACCGTGAGGCCTACCGGCGCAGCGTGGCGTTCTGGGAGATCCACGCCAACTGGCGGCCGTAGCGCGAGCGGGTGCAGCACGAACTGTCGTTGCCCGCACCGCGCGTCCCGTCAGCCGTTCGGCACGTAGATCTCGACACGGCGGTTGAGCTGGCGGCCGGACGGATTGTCCCTCCCCCCGACCTCGTTCGCGGCCACCGGCTGGCTCTTGCCGAAGCCGCGCGACTGCATCGCGCTGGCGACACCGTGCTCCGCGAGCGCCTTCTCGACCGTCGCCGCGCGACGCTCGGACAGGGTCTGGTTGTACTCGGCGCTGCCCTTGCCGTCGGTATGTCCGCGGATCTCCAGCCGCTTCGGCTTCACCTGGACGAAGGCCTTCGACAGCGCGTCGACGACGCCGGCCGCGTCGGCTCGCAGGTCGTGCTTGTCGAAGTCGAACAGGATGCGGTCCTCCAGCGTGACGACATAGCCACAGGCCGCCGGCGGCACGCGGAACTTCGTCAGCAGCGGGAAACGGCCGGCCGGCGGCACCGGCGGCAGCGGATCCATCGCGACCTCGCGTCCCGGCGTACCGACGCGGCCGGTGCCGTCGCCGTGGTTGATGACGCGCTCGGGGCCGTTCCAGCTTCCGCCGCCGTTGCCGTCGTTGACGACCTGGCCGAGCGGGCCGTTCCAGGTCCCGCTGCCGTCGGATTCGATGGCGATCTGGCCCAGGCGCGGCGAGCTCCAGGTGCCGCCGCCGCGGCCGTCGAGCGCAATCTGCCCGAGCGGTCCGTTGTAGGTGCCCGAGCCGTCCGCCTCGATCGAGATCTGCACGGCGTCCCGTCCCTTCGCGCCGGCGCGGTTGATCGTGCCCGATCCGTCCTTCTCCACGACGATCTGCGTGCCGCCGACGTTCGCCGTGCCCGCGCCGTCCTTGCCGATGACGTACTGTCCCCTGTCGCCGAGGTTGGCGGTCAGGCCGGCGTCGTCGCGCAGCGTCATGCCCGCCGCCGGAACGAAGGCTCCTTCCGCATCGCAACGCGCCGGCGCGACGCGGACGCCGTCGATCTTCTCCAGTTGCTTTCCGAGTGCGGCCTCGAACTGCTTCTGTACCGGTTCCACGCCGATGATGTCCGGGATCACGATCGTCGGAATCGGGGGAATCGCGAGGGGCTCGTCCGCCGCGAGCGCGCTGGTCGAAAAAGCGAGCACGCAGGCGGGAAAGAGCGCGAATGGGCGAAGCGCGGCGTGCCGTCGGCGATTCGGAATCATGCAGGCGATCCGTGTTCTTCAGGGCCCTGCAGGATAGCGCGGCCTCGTTACGCGGACAGGACGCTGCATGCGGCGTCCACCGTACGCCGTTCAGACGGCGGCGGATTCGCGTCGCGGACGACGATTCGACGACGTCCGCGACGATCCTGGCGGGTTTCCGCTGCGCGGCGACTCAGGCCAGAGGCCACCCCGCCAGTTCGCGTCGCAGCAGCTTGTCGACGGCGGATCGCGGGAGCGCGTCGATGAACTCGATGCGCTTGGGCTGCTTGTAGTCGGCGAGCCGCTCCTCGCACCAGGCGCGCACGTCGGCTTCGCTGAGGCCGGGATCCCGCTTCACCACGAACAGGCGCACGCGTTCGCCTTCGTCCTCGTCGGGCATGCCCACGGCGCAGACGTCGGCGATGCCGGGATGCGCGCCGACAGCATCCTCGATCGACGCCGGGTACACGTTGGCGCCGTCGACCAGCAGCATGTCCTTGATGCGGCCGAGAATGTACAGGGCGCCGTTCGGGTCGACCCGGCCGAGATCGCCGGTGCGGAACCAGCCGTCGGGCGTGATCGCCCGCGCGTCCTCGTCGGGGCGCGCGTGGTAGCCGGCCATCAGGAACGGGCCGCGCAGCCAGATCTCGCCGATCTGGCCCGGCGCGACCGCGTCCAATGTAGGCGAGTCCGGGTCTCGCACGCTCAGCTCGACACCAGGGAATGGGAAACCGACGCTGCCGGCGAAACGAGGCTGCCTCTGCTCGCAGGTGATCGGCGCGGACGTCTCGGTCAGGCCGTAGCCCTGCACCAATGGCGTGCCGGTCGTCGCCTCCCAGCGTTCGCGGACGTCCGCGCGAAGAGCCATGCCTCCGGTGCCGGCTGCGCGCAGCGAGGAAAAGTCGATGTCCGGGAAGCTCGGTGCCGCCATGAGCCGGCTGTAGAACGACGGCCCGGCCAGGATGAAGGTGAAGGATCGCCGCCGCCACGCCGCCGCCACCTTCTCCGCATCCATCGAGTCGGGAAACAGCACCTGCGTCACGCCGCGGCTGGCAAGCGTGAGGAGATTGACCGACAGTCCGGCCGAATGGCAGAACGGATGGAGGCCGATCGCGACTTCTCCGGCGGAAGGGAGGTGCTCGACCATCGCGACGCGCAGCATCTCGACGCCCATCCGCATGTTGCGATGGCTGGTGCGGACCGCCTTGGAAACACCGGTGGTGCCGCCGGTGAACGCCATGACGACGAGGTCGTCGGGCGACACGCTGCGCTCCGTCGGGGGCAGCTGCGCTCCGCGGGCAAGGGCATCCGCGAAGGTCACACCGCCGGCAGGAACGGTTCCGGCGATGTCTTCCGTCTCGGAGACGACCATCTCCCGTACCTGGTCCGCACCGGTCGCCGCGCGGAACGCGGACGCGATGCGGTCCAGGACGACGATGGCCCGGGGTGCCGCGGCGGCGATGTGCTCGCTGAATTCCAGCGAGGTCGCTGCGGTATAGGCCGACATCGTCACCAGGCCGGCCATCCAGGCACCGAGCAACGCGATCGGGAACGCCGGGATGTTGGGCATCAGAAGCACGACCCGGTCGCCCTTCTCGAGCTTCCACTCGTGCACGAAGAATCGGGAGAGGTGCTCCGCGCGCTGTCGCCATTCGCGGAACGTGAGCGCTTGCCCGTCGAGCTCGAACGCCACCCGGTCGGCGTGCCGCTCGCAGGCGTCGAGCAACAGCCCCAGGATGGTTTCCTCCGGGCCGACGTCCAGTTCGCGCGCCACGACGGGCGGATACTGGTTCGTCCAGGGTTTGCGTGCGTACCACTCGGCGGCTGAATCGGCGGACATGGAAAAATACACCTCGATAAAAGTGGAATTTCCTTCCCGACAAAACGGGCGCCGGGTAGCGCCCGTTTCGCGTCACGCGATAGTGAACCGCAAACCCGTCAGCGGCGATAGTAGCCGGGCCCGGTCGTCCTGCGAGGCAGAAGATCAGGCCGGCGGACAACAGGGTCAGCGTCGCGCCGATCTCGCGGGGACGAAGGCGCGATTGTCTCCTCGCGCTTCCTCGGCAGGATGCGGGCCGTGGTCTCGCGCAGGTCCTCGTCCGCTGGCGGATAGCGCCTTGGGCATTCGCGACCCACTCGCTGGCACGGTCGTTCCGCTGTCGGCAAACCGGTCAGTCGGACTGGGTCTTCCCCGGACGCGCCGGATACGCGCTGCCGATGGCTTCCTTCTCCAGCGTCAGGTAGATGTTGCCGTGGTGGAGGTCCGGGCGCGGCACGGCCGTCCAGCGCAGCCGCGGCAGCGCGGCCTGGCGGACCGCCGCACCCAGGGCTTCGGCATGCGGGCCGATGTTCGGCTCGTCGGCCCAGGCGATGTAGACGCGTGCCTGGAGCTTTCTCAGGTCGGGCAGGCGTGCGGCGGCCGAACGGGTCAGTGCGGCATCGTTCCACCACAGGCTCGGGCTCAGCGCGATGTAGGTATCGAACAACGCGGGCTGCTCGAACAGGGTCTCGACGATGAACAGTCCCGCCAGCGATTCGCCGATGATGCCGCGCGACGGACCCGTGCGGTAACGACGCTCGATCTCGGGCACCAGTTCTTCGGCGATGAAGGCGCGGAACGCGGCCGAGCCGCCGACCACGGGGGCGATCTGCTTGTCGCTGTCGACCTCGGTCGGGCCGGTCATGTCGCGACGCCGCTGGGTGTTCTCGATGCCGACCACCAGCAGCGGCGCGATGCGTCCTTCGCGGATGCCGGCATCGACGGTCGCTGCCACATGCGGGAAATCCTCGGCGACGCCGCCATCGGGCATGTAGAGCACCGGTCGTTCGCCCGTCTTCACGCCATCCGGCGGTACGTAGACATTGATCGTTCGCCGTTCGTGCAGATGGCGCGATTCGAGCTGGAAGGTCTCGTGCGGCGGCGCCGACTCGACCGCGTGCAGGACATTGGAGGCCAACGCCAGCAGGGCGAGAATCGGGAGGCGAAGAAAGGTCATCGTGCGGCTCGGAGCGTAGCGGGCGGCGAGGATAGCAGTCGCGGCATCGGGCTCGATGCACCGTGCAGCGGCATCGCGCTGTGTCCGTGTTTCATTGGCTGTCGGCCGTACGAAAAACGGGCGCCTCGCGGCGCCCGTTCGTTTCGATCGATGCTGGTGTGCGAGTCGATCAGTAGCGGTAATGATCCGGCTTGTACGGTCCGTTCACATCGACGCCGAGATAGGCCGCCTGTTCGGCGGTCAGCGTGGTCAGCTTCACGCCGATCTTCTC
>DBMH01000359.1:10339-10669 GCA_002297645.1 Rhodanobacteraceae bacterium UBA703
TGGCCGGTGGCGCAGCCGAGGTTGACGAGACGGCCTTCGGCGAGCAGGAAGATGCTGTTGCCGTTGGCGAACGTGTACTTGTCGACCTGCGGCTTGATGTTGAGGCGGGTCGCTCCGGAGGCGTTCAGCGCATCGACCTGGATCTCGTTGTCGAAGNNCAGACGATGGCCTGGTCCTTCATCGCCTGCATGTGCGCGAGCGTGAGGACGTCCTTGTTGCCGGTGGTGGTGACGTAGATGTCGCCGCGGCCGAGCGTGGATTCGACCGTGTTGACCTCGAAGCCTTCCATCGCGGCCTGCAGGGCGTTGATCGGGTCGATCTCGGTGACGA
>DBMH01000137.1 GCA_002297645.1 Rhodanobacteraceae bacterium UBA703
GGCCTCGCGGTCCGCGCGCGCATCCGCTGCGGCATCCTCGTCGAGGAAGTCGCGCCGCTCCCGGCCCAGGGCACGGACGCCGAGCGCCAGCAGCGCCCCGGCGACGATGCCGCCGGCGTGCGCGTCGAAACCGATGTGCGCCCCCTTGTTCCAGAACAGGTTGAGCAGTTCCCAGCCCAGCCAGATCGGCAGCAGCACGAGAGCCGGTGCCTTCACATAGTCGAACGCGACGAAGAACCACCAGAAGAAGCGCACCTTGCGCGCCCCCCACAGCACGCAGTACGCGCCCATCAGGGCGGCGATGGCACCCGAGGCGCCGAGTGCGGCCCCTGTCTCGCCCCAGCGCCAGGCGATGCTCAGCGCGGCGCTGCCGAGGCCGCCGAGCAGATACAGCGCGAGGAACAGGCCGTGGCCGAGCGCTCCTTCGACGAGCAGTCCGAGCACGGCGAGGAACAGCATGTTGCCGATCAGATGCCCGACGTCCCCGTGCAGGAACATCGCACCGATCATGCGCCGCAGGTCGAATTCGGAGAAGCGGATCATCCAGCGTTCGGTGACCGCCCGGTCCCACAGGCGATCGAACTCGGCACGGTGCGCGCGCCACTCGTCGCGATCCTCCGCATCGGGAGCGATCAGGTTTCCCGGACGCAATTCCGCGAGAAAGGCCTCGTCCGACTGCAATACCTGCGCCGCCATCCGCGGGTCGGCATGCTCGAAGCGATCGAACCAGAGTCGATGCCGCTGCGCCTCGTCGCCACGCTCGTCGAGCCACCGGCGATAGGCGGGGAATTCCCACCTCGCGAGGTCCTGCTGTTCGTAGTAGTCGAGCGCGGTTCCCTGCACGCGCGCGTCGCCCGACTGCAGGAAGGCGAACACGAAGACGTTGGCGAGAATCAGCGCCAGCGTGGTCCACGGAAAATTCGCCCATGTCGGCGCGCGATGGAGCGGAACGATCAGCACGAAGCGGCCCCTGGAGTCCCGCAGCGGATTCTAAGGGAGTCCCGGGTCCGGCTCCGGTCCCGGACGAATCCGGCTGCGTCGGCTCGCGCCCCTTCCGGCCGCGCAACGGATTTGATCCGGCGAACGATGCCGCGCTAGCGTTGCGCCTCTCATTTGAAGGAATCCGAGCATGAGCCGCTGGCGCCCCCCCGCCGCCGCATCCACTGCGATGATCACACCGGAAGGCCACCAGCGGTTGAAGGCGGAACTCGACGAACTGTGGCGGGTGAGGCGCCCCGAAGTCGTGCGCGCGCTTGCCGCCGCCGCGGCCGAAGGCGATCGTTCGGAAAACGCCGAATACACCTACCGCAAGAAGCAACTGGGCGAGATCGATCGACGCGTGCGCTATCTCGGCAAGCGGCTGGAGAGCCTGCGCGTCGTCGACGCGCACCCGAGCGATCCGTCGGCGATCTTCTTCGGCGCCTGGTTCCGCGTCGAGGACGAGGGCGGCGCGGAGCACGAATATCGCATCGTCGGACCGGACGAGACGGACGCGGCGCGCTGCTGGATCAGCATCGACTCGCCGCTCGCGCGCGCGGCGCTGAAGCGGCGCGTCGACGACGAGTTCGAAGCCGCCCTGCCCGGCGGGACCGCGCGCTTCGTCGTCGTCGACGTGCGCTACGAACAACCCTGACAGCGCTCGCCGCGCGGGACGCGCACAGCATCCTCCCCCCGGATACCGCAAAAGAAAAAAGCCGCGCAAGCGCGGCTTTTCCCCCGATGCTGCCGGATCCTCAGTGCTGGATCGGCAGGTAGACCTTGAACGATTCCTCGTCGGCCGGCGCATCCGGAGCCGAGGTGATCTCGTCCCAGAAGCGCGTCAGGCCGGCCTCGGCGTAGCGGTAGCCGTGCGTCTCGGCGTACGCCTTCAGGTTGAGGCGCAGCAGCGGCAGCATGGCCGGGCTGCCGGTGTATTCGCTGACCAGGGCCTTGCCCTGGTACCACAGCGCACCGCGGACATTGCCCTCGACCACGATCAGGCCGTGATCGTCGCGATCGCCCGGGTTCAGCGTCTTTTCCTCGCCGTCGGCCGATTCGTCGTCGCTGTCGGTGCGGCTGGCCTTCGGCGCCGGGGCGTCGAGCGTGAGATCGTGCTTGTCGATCGTGAAGGAGGCCTTGTCGACCGGAACGGCGATGCTGAACGAATAGTCTTCGTCACCCCAGTTCGTCGTGATCGTCATGCGCGGGCCCGCGGCCGTCAGGCCGGCCTTCTTCATGGCGTCCTCGATCTGCGCCAGCGCCGCGTCGGTCGCTTCGGCGACTTCGTCGAGCGAACGCTTGGCCTTCGTGGCGACCAGCAGCACCGGGCGCGACTCCACGTCGGCGAGGGTGATTTCCTGGTCCTTGTAGTCCGTGTTCGGGAAGCCCGCGAGCATCGCCGCGACGTTGTTCAGGTCGGACTGGATCGTCTGCGCCGGATCGCCGTAGATGTAGAGGCCGCCGTAGCGCGCCATCAGGTCCCAGCCGTAGTCCGCATCGAAAGCCCAGCGGATCTTCAGCGTCTTGCCGTTCGCCGACGGATCGAGCTGGATCGTGAACTTCTTGTCCTTGCCGGTCCAGGCGTTGTTGACCGCCATTTCGATGCGGCTGTCCTGCTCGCTCTTGGTGATCTCGTAGTCGCCGTTGCCGAGCCGCGGGTTCGAGCTGTTCCAGGAGACCTTGGAGCCCGGACCGAAATCCGGTCCGTCGACCTTGAACTGGGCCTGCGGATCGACGCCGCGCAGGGTCGACCACTGCGGGAAACGGCGGAACGTGTTCAGCGTGTCGTACACCTGGCGCACCGGGCTGGACACTTCGACCACGCGTTCGACGTGGCCATGGCTCGGAAGCATGATGCCGACCACGACGGCCAGCACGAACACGATCAACAATGCAACAAGAATTTCGAAGATACGAATCATCCGAGCCGTCTCCAGGGCATCAGCCGATACAGACATCGGCGCATGGCCGGGAAGTGGCGGTATCCGCCCGGTATCCCCTGCCCGCCAGCGCCGGTGCGGCCAGCGCGCGCGCAGGCCAAGAAATGAATGGTAGCGGACTACGGGCCGGAAGCGCTATGCCTGTTTCGCCGTCGAGGCGAAGTCCACCGCACGCGCCTGCCCGCAGGCGCAAAAAAACTCCAGGAACGGGCACTTACACGATCCCGAGCTCGAAGGCCTTGAGCACGGCGCGGGTGCGGTCGCGCACGCCCAGTTTGGAAAGCACGTTCGAGACGTGGTTCTTCACGGTCCCCTCGGCGACGCCGAGCGAGTTGGCGATCTCCTTGTTGCTGTAGCCGCCGGCCATCAGGCGCAGGATTTCCGTCTCGCGCTCGGTCAGCGGGTCGGGACGATCCAGGCTGGTGAAGTCGTTGTGCATGCGTTCCAGGCCGGACAGCAGCCGCTGCGTCACCATCGGCGCGACCAGCGAGCCGCCGCCCGCGACGGTCTTGACCGCATCCACGAGCTGGTCGAGCGATACGTCCTTCAGCAGATAGCCGCGCGCGCCCGCCTTGAGGCCGGCCAGCACGAGCTGGTCGTCGTCGAAGGTGGTCAGGATGATCGTCGGCGGCAGCCGGTTGGCGCCCGCGAGCGCGTTCAGCACGTCGAGACCGGACATGCCCGGCATGCGCATGTCGAGCAGGACGACATCCGGCTTCACGCGCGGGATCGTCTCGACCGCCTGGGCGCCGTCTCCGGCCTCGGCGACGACACGGATCGAATCGGACAGTTCCAGCAGCGAGCGGATGCCCTGACGGACGAGGGTCTGGTCGTCGACCAGGCAGACCTTGATCATTTCTTCCTTGCTCATGCCCTGCTCTCCAGTGGCAGCGAGGCGTCGAGGGCGAAGCCGCGCCCCTTGCCGGTGTGTATGTCGAGCCGGCCGCCGAACTGCGCGAGGCGCTCGCGCATGCCGGTCAGGCCGTTGCCCTGTCGTACCTGGGTGGCGCCGTGCCCGTCGTCGCGCGCATGGACGATCATCTGGCGATCCGCGCTGCGCTCGAAGCGCAGCCACAGGTTGCGCGCGCCGGCGTGGCGCACGGTGTTGGTGATGATCTCCTGGGCGCAGCGCAGCAGCACCTGCGCGCGCTTGGGATCGTCGACGCCGAAGCGCGGCGGCAGTTCGAGGTGGATGTCCAGCCCGGGCACGCCCTCGGTCAGGTTCTTCAACGCCTGGGTCAGGTCGATGTTGTCGTCCTCGCGCAGCTGGCTGACGACTTCGCGCACGTCGCCGAGCAGCAGCTTGGCGACGGACTGCGCCTGGCGCACGTGCTCCTGCGCCTGCCCCTGCACGAGGTGGCTGGCCACCTCCAGGTTCAGGCTCAACGCGGTGAGGTGGTGGCCGACGAGGTCGTGCAGCTCGCGCGAGATGCGCATGCGCTCGGCCATGCGGCTGGACTCGGCCAGCAGGGTGCGCGTCGCCCGCAGCTCCGAATTGAGCCGGCGCTGCTCCTCGCGCGCCTCGACCTGCCGCTTGGTCACGAACGAGGTCACGAACGCCAGCACGATGAAGCCGAGGTAGAGGCTCGACTGCAGGAAGGCGTCGCCGAGGCTGAAGACCGGCTCGCGGATGCTCGCGAACACCGGCACCAGCGAGAAATTCTGCAGCACCATCCAGGCGACCGCCACGCGCAGCGGCAGCAGCCACGGCAGCACGACGGCGATGACCGCCAGCAGCAGCGCGCCGATGCCGCCCTGGCTGAACCAGCCGATCGCGACGACCGTCGCGTTCAGCACCAGCAGCAGCACGATCTGCATCGCGCGCCGCCACGGCGTCCGGTTCAGGTCGCCGAGGTCGCGCGTCAGGTACCAGTAGACCACGCCGAAGACCGCGTAGCAGGCCAGCCAGAGGGGAACGTAGGACGTCGGCAGCTGCCGCTGCGCCAGCTCCTCGACCAGGGTCTGGTAGCGCAGGAACGGCGTGCCGACGCTGGCGTACTGGAACAGTCCGGCGTAGCGCAGCAACTGGATGTGATCGAACTTCGGCCACGGCATGG
Source organism: Rhodanobacteraceae bacterium UBA703 (assembly GCA_002297645.1). Taxonomy (GTDB): domain Bacteria; phylum Pseudomonadota; class Gammaproteobacteria; order Xanthomonadales; family Rhodanobacteraceae; genus Dokdonella_A. Next base: position 4,976 of record DBMH01000137.1, read on the forward strand.
CGCCATCATAGGCGGGCGCCGCGACGGCGTAACCTGCCCGGAAGTCACGCGCCGGCCGCCGCGATAACGCTTCGCTAACTTCGTCGCCCGCAGCGCGCCATGACCGTGGGTCGGGCCGCATGCGATAATTCGCCGGACGCGGACCCGCACCGGGCGCCCTCCACGGCACCGGTGCGGGCACACTTTTCCTGGAGCTTCATGATGTCCTTGAGCATCCGCGACGTGTCGCCACACGATCTGGACTCGGTGCTGGCCCTCAACAACGCCGCCGGCGCCACCATCCTGCCGCTGGACTCCGTCGGCTTGCGCACGCTGTACGAGCAATCGAGCTATTTCCGCCTCGCCGAGATCGACGGCCACATCGCCGGCTTCCTCGTCGCGATGCGCGAGGACGCCGACTACGACAGCCCGAACTACCAGTGGTTTCGCGAGCGCTACCCGGCCTTCGCCTACATCGACCGCATCGTCGTCGCCAAGCCGTACCGGGGACTCGGTCTCGGCCGCGTGTTCTACGCCGACGTGACCAGCTACGCCGAAGTACGCGTTCCGCTGCTGGCGTGCGAGGTCTTCCTCGAGCCGCGGGACGACGTTTCGGTGCTGTTCCACGGCACCTGGGGCTTCCAGGAAGTCGGCCAGCAGACCATGCCGAACAACGGGCGCCGCGTCTCGTTGCTGGCGAAGCGGCTGTGCAGCCACGCCTTCGTCCGCGAGACCTGGCTCGACCGCGACGGCCTGCCGGATCTGCCGTGGCTGGCCGAACGCGGCCGCCAGCTTCCCGACCGCCCCGCAGCCCGCGCCGCGGGCTGCTGAGAGCGCGATCGACGATGACATCCGCCTCCATCGGCACCCTCGAAACCGTCGCCGAAATCAAGTTCGGGCAGGTCGGCCTCGCGAACCTCAAGCTGAAGCGGCTCGATCCCGAAGGCCTCGCCGCCGAGCTGCGCGAAAAAGTGGACAGCGCGGAGAAGCTGTTCCTGCGGACGCCGGTCGTGCTCGACCTGAGCCATCTGCCGACGCTGCCGGACATCGACACCGTGCGCGGACTGCTCGAGCGCGTGCGCGAATCGGGCATGCTGCCGGTCGGCCTGTCGTACGGCACCGCCGAGAACGATGCCCTCGCGCAGGCCCTCGGCGTGCCGGTATTCGCGAAGTTCCGCGCCGCCTACGAACGCGATGGCGAATCCGCGTCGGTTCGCGCCACGCCGCCGCCTCCGTCCCGCGACCCGTCTCCGCCGGAGCGCGCCACACCGCCCCCGCCGAGCGCGTCCGGTGGCGGACTGCTCCACGACCAGCCGGTGCGCTCGGGCCAGCAGATCTACGCGCGCGGACGCGACCTGATCCTCAACGCGCTCGTCGGCAACGGCGCCGAAGTCATTGCCGACGGCTCGATCCACGTCTACGGCGCATTGCGCGGCCGTGCCCTGGCCGGTGCGCAGGGGGACGAGCGCGCGCGGATCTACTGCCAGGAATTCCACGCCGAGCTCGTCTCGATCGCCGGCCATTACCGCGTGTTCGAGGACATCCCGGCCGACCTGCGCGGAAAACCCGTGCAGGCCTGGCTCGAGGGCGAAAAGCTGTTGCTGAAGAAGCTGTGACTGGAGAGCCGGGATGGGAGATTCGGAGCGGGCCATGACGGATAATCCACGACCGGCCCGAGTTGCCCCCACGGCCATCGAATCCCGGCTCCCCACCCCGAATCCCGCTTCCCAGGAGAATCCCTTTGACTGAGATCATCGTCGTCACTTCCGGCAAAGGCGGCGTCGGCAAGACCACCACCAGCGCCTCGATCGCGGTCGGTCTCGCCAAGCGCGGCAAGAAAGTCGCCGTCATCGACTTCGACGTCGGCCTGCGCAACCTCGACCTCATCATGGGTTGCGAACGCCGCGTGGTCTACGACTTCGTCAACGTCATCCAGGGCGAAGCCTCGCTGAAGCAGGCGTTGATCAAGGACAAGCGCATCGAATCGCTCTACGTGCTCGCCGCTTCGCAGACGCGCGACAAGGACGCACTGACGAAAGAAGGCGTCGAGCGCGTGCTGAAGGAGCTCGAGGAAGACGGCTTCGACTACGTCCTGTGCGACTCGCCGGCCGGCATCGAGAAAGGCGCCGCGCTGGCGATGTACTTCGCCGACCGCGCGATCGTCGTCGTGAATCCGGAAGTCTCCAGCGTGCGCGACTCCGACCGCATCCTCGGCCTGCTCTCGAGCAAGACGCGCCGCGCGGAGCTCGGCAACGGCGCGGTCGAACAGCACCTGCTGCTGACGCGCTACAACCCCGAGCGCGTCGTCGGCGGCGACATGATGAGCGTCGACGACGTGAAGGAGATCCTCGGCATCGAAGTCCTCGGCGTGGTCCCGGAATCCGCCGGCGTGCTGACGGCATCCAATGCCGGCATTCCGGTCATCCTCGACGAGGAATCCGCCGCCGGCCAGGCCTATGCGGACGCCGTCGCCCGCCTCAGCGGCGAGACGCGGCCGATGCGTTTCACCGACGCGCAGAAGAAGGGCTTCCTCGCGCGCATCTTCGGGAGCTGAAATGGGACTGTTCGATTTCCTGCGTGCCCGCCAGAAGAACACCGCCTCCGTCGCGAAGGAGCGCCTGCGCATCATCGTCGCGCAGGAACGCGCCCAAAGCGGCAGCCCGGACTACCTGCCGCTGATGCGCCGGGAAATCCTCGAGGTCATCCGCAAGTACGTGAACATCGATCCGGACGCGATCGAGATCCAGGTCCAGCGCGACGGCGACCAGGAAGTGCTGGAGCTCTCGGTCGCCCTGCCCGACAAGCACCCCATGGAACCGGGGGATGCCGCGACGGTCGAGGAGAGCTGAAGCCTGTATGCGCTACCGCATCGCCGAGCGCACGCCGCGGAGGGCGCCCCCATTGCCGGTTCCCGCGTCGTTTCCGTGCGGGCGCCTCCACCGCGCCGGAGTGAACCGGATACGTGGCCGCACCGCTGCCTGACGCGCGTGCCGACACCGCGGTGCTGAGCCTCGCCGACGTCGGCTTCGCGCCGGCGCGCACGCTGCTCGCGCGATACGCGCTCGAACTGGTCGAGGTCGCCACCGGCTCGCCGATCCCCGGCAGCTACTGGGGAGAACCCGAAGCCGGCATCATCGGACACACCGTGTATGCGCGCGCCGACACGCCGGTGCATTCGCTGCTGCACGAGGCCTGCCACCTGATCGTCGCGCCGGCGGAGAAACGCGCGGCCATCCACACCGACGCATCCGACTCGCAAGCCGAGGAGGACGCGACCTGCTACCTGCAGATCGTGCTCGCCGACGCGTTGCCCGGTGTCGGCAGCCAACGGCTGATGCGCGACATGGACGCCTGGGGCTACACGTTCCGTCTCGGCTCCACGCGTGCCTGGTTCGACCGCGACGCCGACGACGCGCGCGAATGGCTGGCCGCACGCCGGCTTCTGCCCACCGCGTTCCGCGTGGACACGGAGCGTTCCGTTTCGGGCGCGTAGACTGCGGCGTTCGTGCCCCTGCGACGAGAGCGATACCGCGCCGGATGGACATCGAAACCTACCCCACGGACGTCCCCGCCCTGCCGCCGCCCTTCGTCGCCGCGGCGACGATGGCGCTCTTCCTGGACATCGACGGCACCCTGGTCGACTTCGCCGCGCGCCCCGATGCCGTCGTCGTCGAACCGGCCTTGCGCACGTTGCTGGAACGCCTGCACGAAGAATCCGGCGGCGCTCTCGCCCTGGTGAGCGGCCGCAGCCTGGCGGGGATCGACGATCTGATCGGGCTGCCCCGGATCGCTGCGGCCGGGCTGCACGGTGCCGAAATCCGCCACGCGGACGGACGCGTCGACGGCGCGCGCGCCGATGCGTCCCGGCTGGTGCGCCTGCGCGGCGCGCTGCTCGCCGTCGCCGACTCGCTGC
>DBMH01000363.1:0-155 GCA_002297645.1 Rhodanobacteraceae bacterium UBA703
CGCTGCCGCCGTCGCGCATGCGGATGTCGAAGCCGCCGCCGGGCAGCGGGTGGAGTGCGACCGCTTCGGTCGAATGCGCGTTCAGGGCGAGGCGGCCGTGCGCGTCGCGCAGCAGCCGCGCCAGCGTCGCCTCGACGTAGTCGCCGTAGATCGCG
>DBMH01000363.1:183-20874 GCA_002297645.1 Rhodanobacteraceae bacterium UBA703
GCCGCGTGCCGAGGCGTAGTCGAGGAAGTCGGTGGCGTGATCGGCGAACAGGCTCATGTTCGCGGCGCGCACGTTGAGCAGGTGCTGCTCGTCGACGGTCCGGTAGGCGATGCCGCGACCGGGAGCCTGGTCGCCGACGATCCAGGTGAGGGTGTTCCTCGGGGCGTGGCGGTCGCCACGGGCGGCGTCGCGCAGACAATGCGCGACCACCGCAGAGCCGGCGGCACCGCCGCCGATGACTGCTATGCGTTGCACGGGAAGTCTCCGTTCGTTGGGGCGGATCAGGCCGACGGTGCCGAGTCGATGGCCGCCTGCTGCATCTGGACGGCGTGGCCGCCCTGCATGTCGGCGTGGAAGGATCGGTAGCGGTCCAGCGTGCCGCCGTAGACGTGCAGCGACAGCGCCGGGCGCGCCGCCGAGAGGTTGCGGCAGCGGTGCGCGTATCGCTCGCCGGTGAAGCAGGCCGAGTCGCCGACGCCGAGCATCAGGGCGCGCGACCGCGCGAGCCGCGGCAGGACCGAATCGCCGGCGAGCGCGAATTCCTCGACCTCCAGCGCGCCGTCGAGCACCAGCTCCAGGCCCCAGAGGCCGGCGTGGTCGTGGATCGGCGTCGCATGCGCGGCCGGCCATTCGATCAGCAGGCAGGAATAGGGGACATCGGAGCCCTGCGTGAGCAGGTGGCGGCGATAGCCCGGCGACCCGGAGGCGCGCGGAGCATGCGGCGAGAAGGCCTGCGCGGCGATCCGCGCCGACAGCGCTTCGATCTGGGCCGCGGAAGGCACGGCGTGGAGCGTCGCGAGATCGGCGAGGATCGGCTCGATCCAGCGCGGCGAAAGGGATGGTCGAAAACGGCTCATCGGCATGCGCTCATCGCCAGGGACGATGCGTATGCGACCACGGCGCACGTTAAACGCCGGCTAAATCGCCGCGCGCTCGACATGCCGCGTCCGACTGTCGACATGCCTTCGCGTTCGCTGCACCGCCTCGTCGCGCCGATGCGGTCGCGGGCACGTCATCCGCGCCGCTGCTCGGCCTGCGGCAACCGCAACGCGCCCGCGTGCGACGGAGCGTTGATGCAGCCGAAAACGGCGAGCACCGCGTCGCCGACGTCCGTAAGGTCGAGCCCACCCTCTCGCGGAGATCTCCATGCCCGGCTTCCGTCTTTCCGGACTGCCCCACGCGCCGTTCGAGGCGATGTTCGACTGGTCGCACGACGAACTTTCCGCCGTCGGCACCCGCAAGTGCATCGCCACGGAGGACTTCGGCTTTCCCTGCCGGGTCAGCCTCGAGGAGGCCCGCGCCGGCGAGGAGCTGTTGCTCCTTCCGTTCCAGCACCAGCCGGAGATGTCGCCGTATCGCGCCTCCGGACCGATCTTCGTGCGGCGCGGAGCGACGCAATGCAGGCTGCCACCGGGCGTGATTCCTCCCTACGTCGCCCGGCGGCTCATTTCCTGGCGCGCCTACGATCGGTTGCACGACATGATCGATGCAGACGTCCGCGATGGCGCGGCGCTCGCGGAGGAACTCGAGCGCTTGTTCGCGCTCGCCGACGTCGCCTACGTGCACCTGCACAATGCGCGGCGCGGCTGCTTCTCGTGCCTGGCGAGCCGTGTCGACTGAGCGAGTGGTGTCGACGGCGCCGGGCGTTCCGGCGACTCAGTTCCCCGACCGCTCGCGCAGCGCCGAGCGATACGCTTCGGCCGCAGCTCGGCCGAAGCAGCACAGGACGACCTGTTCCAGCGACGCCGCCGAGGCTGCGATCTCGTGCAGCGCGACCCGCGCCGCGCGGTCGAGCGGATAGCCATAGACGCCGCAGCTGATCGCGGGGAACGCGAGGCGTGCGATGCCGTGCTCGCGCGCGAGACGAAGCGATCGGCGATAGCAGCTCGCGAGCAGTCCGGCTTCGCCTCGCGAACCGCCGTGCCACACCGGGCCGACGGTGTGGATGACGAAGCGGGCAGGCAGCGCGAAACCCGGCGTGATGCGTGCGTCACCGGTGGGGCAGCGGACGCCGGGCCGCACTTCCGGCACGGCTCGGCACGCGTCGAGCAGGGCGGGACCGGCGGCACGATGGATGGCGCCATCGACGCCTCCGCCGCCCAGCAGGGACTCGTTCGCCGCATTCACGATCGCATCCACGTGCAGCGTGGTGATGTCGGCTTCGATGATGGCGAGTGACGGAGTCATGACGTCGGAAATCCTGCCGAAGCGTCGCGCGCTTCGCGTGCGAATACAACCATCGAAATCGCTCGCTGCACGCGGACCGCATCGCGATCCTCGCGTGCGCGCGTGACGCGAGTGCGCGAGCGACGTGCGCGAGCGTGCGCGCACAGAGGCGCGCACGAATAAGCGGAGAGCGTCGCGCGACGCGCGCACGTGTTGCGAAGGGTATGACGAAAATCGTGACGCCCTTCCTTGATGCGGCATGCGATTGATCGACAATCCGCGCGCCTCGCAGCATTCGTGCGTTCCACCGCCGGGTCTGTCGCGAAGCACAGGGGGAGAACGTGCGGGCTCCGGTCCGGGCGTTCGTTCGCGAAGAAATTCCGAACGCCGGCTGCGGAGCGGAGGCGACGATTCGTCCCGCACATCGTGTTCCGGCCCGGAATCGGGACGTGAGGGTGTGCCATTGAAAGTCGCCGTACTCGAAGACGATGCGCTGCTGCGTGACGACGTGCTCCTGCCGCGGTTGGCCGAAAGCGGGTTCGACGTCGAAGGCTTCGGGAGCTCAGCGGAGCTGTACCGGCGCATGATCGCCGTGCCGTTCGACCTGCTGGTGCTCGACCTGAAGCTCGACGGTGAAAGCGGGCTCGACGTCGCCCGCTACCTGGCGGAGATCTCGCCGATCGGCATCGTCATGCTGACCGGTCGCGGCGACGAGAGCGAACGTCTCCTCGCCCTCAAGGAGCTGGTGGACGCGTGGCTGGAAAAGCCGCTCGACACCGACCTGCTCGTGGCCACGCTGCAGAGCATCGCCCGGCGGGTCCGGCCGCGGCCGGGCCGGCGGGGATCGTCGTCGGCGATGGATTCGTGGCGCCTCGCGGGATCCGGCTGGCACCTGCATGGGCCGAGCGGCGAGAGCGTGCCTTTGAATCCGATCGAGCGACGCCTGCTGACGCGCCTGTTCGAAGCCGACGGTGAGCCGGTCGGCCACGACGAGCTGATCGCGGACCTGTCCTCGCTCGCGGAAAACTTCGATCGCCATCGCCTCGAGATCGCGATCCATCGCCTGCGCCGCAAGGTGGAAGGTCGCGTCGGCCTGTCGCTGCCGCTGCGTTCCGCGCGCGGCATCGGCTACATGATGCTCGCCGTCGACGAGCGGAACCGCTGAGCCGGATCCGCTCGCCGGCGCGATTCGCGCCGAGGTTCCGCGAAGCACCGGGCGGTCGACGCGTCACTCTTTTTTCGCGGATGTATTTTTTTACACAACAGTCACTTGTATCGATATTCGTAGGTATGCGTAGGCGAATGCGAGTGATTTCGTCGATACGGCTTTAGTAACTTCCGGCCGCATCGCGCCGCAGGCGGCACCGCGCGCGATGCCACCGCAGCGTCGACGCCTCAGGGTCCGCCGGAACGGCGGAAGGCCGACGCCTCCTAGCGGTGCAATGGGCACGACGGTCCGGACATCGCGTCCGGAGCCACAGGCGACCACCGGAAGGGGCTTATGAAGCGCGCAATTCTCGAACGGCATTCGTCGACCAGCACACGCGCGTCGCGTGATGCGGTGATTTCCCGGGCCCTTCGTCTCGGACGGTTTCTGGGCCGGCGCCTGTTCCTTCTGGCCGTCGCGGCATGGAGCGCGGCCGCGTTCGCGCAGGTGCCTCCGGCGTTCTCGGGCTGCGACACGCGCGCATTCCTGTTCCAGGGCGCGCCGACCAACGTCATCGCGATCGACCTGGTGACCGGCGTGCCGACCACCGTGGGTTCGTCGATCACCGCGACGAATCTCAACGCCGTCGCGTACAACCCGCTCGACAACTACATCTACGGAGTGAGCGCCACCACGGGGGCAACGCTCGGCCACATCTTCCGCGTCGGCTCGAACTTCGCCGTCCAGGATCTCGGCTTGCCGATCGGCTTGCCGGCAGCCGGCTACAACATCGGCGAGTTCGACGCCAATGGCCACCTCTGGATCATGGTCGGGACCGCCAGCACGACCGTCTACGACATCGATCTCAAGCCCGGTTCGTCGACGTACATGCGTGTCGTGAACACGCGCCCGCTGACGACGGCCGCGACCTACTCCGGCGGCGCGGACTGGGCATACGACCGCGTCGACGGCTTCCTCTATCGCACGCCGCTCAACACGACCACCAACCGGCTGCACCTGCTGCGCTACAACCGCGCGAACGGCGTGCAGACGGACCTGGGCGCGATTGCCGGCCTGCCGGCGCGGGCGAACCTGCTCATCGGCGCCAACTATGCCGACTCCGGCGGCTTCATCTACGCCAGCGACAATACCTCCGGCGAGATCTTCCGCATCAATCCGGTCGGCAACTCCGGCTCGCTGTTTTCCACCGGTCCGGCCAGCGGCACGAACGACGGCGCGCGCTGCTTCAACGCGCCGGTGCCGGTCGATTTCGGCGACGCGCCGGACAGCTACGGCACGCTGCTGGCGAGCAGCGGCGCGCGCCACAGCATTCCCGGCTACAACGAGGCGGCAAAGACGGCGACCCTGATGCTCGGCAGCCGCATCAGCGCCGACAGCGACGGCCAGCCGGACGCGAACGCCGCGCTCGACACCTATGACGACGGCCTCGATCCGACGAGTCTCGTCCTGACCACCGGCGCGACGACGGCCAGTGCCGTCGTCACCGCGATCAATGCGAAGGCGACTCCGGCGACGATCGCCGGCTGGATCGACTTCAACAAGAACGGCCAGTTCGACGCAGGCGAGCGCGCGCAGGCGACGGTGCCCGCGAACACGACGACGGCGACGCCGTTCACGCTGACCTGGAGCGGAATCGCGCCGATTCCCGCCGGCTTCAGCAGCTTCGCGCGCTTTCGCATCGCGTCGAACGCTGCGCAGGTCACGACCCCGACCGGTGCGGCGTCCGACGGCGAAGTCGAGGACTACGTCGTGCCGATCAAGCAGCCGGTCGGCTGCACGACGAGTCCGTCGGTGTTCAACACCGCCATCAATGCAACCGGCAACGGCGTACTCGCGGCCGGCTCGCGCGATCGCAACTGGGAGGTCGGCCTCGGCACGGCGGCCGGTGGCCCGGCCAGCGTTCCGACCTGGATCCAGGCCTACGTGACGGGCAATGCGGCGCCGGGCGCCTGGGCGAATTCGCCGTTCGGCAACGCGGACTGGACCTCGTATTTCGCGAACGCCAACCAGGGCGCGAACGACGTCGACGAGTACCATCGCTATCGCTTCACGCTGGACGGCGCCGTCGATCCAGGCACGTTCGCGCTCGGCATCGACTTCTACGCCGACAACTCGGTGTGGGAGGTCTACGTCAACGGCCAGGCGCAGAGCGGCCTGATTGCGGGCTTGCCGCAGAGCCCGGCCAATCCCTACTACTACGGCGGCTTCACGGCGGCCAATCGCGCGCAGCTGCTGCTGAACCGCAGTTGGCGCACCGGGCCGAACGAAATCGTCGTGAAGGTGCGCAGCGCGCCGGGCTTCGTCGGCTTCCTGGCCCAGGTCACTTCGACCAGCCTGTGCCCGGTCCAGGTCGGCATCGACAAGAGTGCCGATCCGCCAGGCGCTCTGACGCCGAACGGAACCGTCGTCTACACGGTGACGGCGACCAATACCGGCGCCGTTGCCGCGCCGAACACGGTCGTCAGCGACCCGCTGCCGAACGGCATCGTCTCGGGCACGTGGACCTGCGCGGCGGCGAGCGGCGCGGTCTGCCCGAGCGCGAGCGGCACGATGCCGCTGAGCCAGACCATCGCGACGTTCCCCGGCGGCGGCGTGGTCACCTACACGATCACCGGCCAGGTCGGCGCGACGCCGCCGCCCAGCGTGACGAACACCGCGAGCGCGGTGCCGCCGGCCGGCGGTACCTGCTACCCGGGCAATGCCGCGGCGCCGTGCACGGCGTCGGTCAGCAATCCGCCGGTGCCGGTGGTCGCGGTGACGAAGAGCTCGGGAGCCGTGCAGGCGGTGCCCGGCAGCACGTTGACCTACGTCATCCACGTGAAGAACATCGGTGCCGTCGCCGCCGACGGCGCGACGATCGACGATCCGATTCCGGCGGGGCTGGGCAATGCGAGCTGGTCCTGCACCAGCAGCGGCGGTGCCGTCTGCCCGAACGCGAGCGGCTCCGGTGCGATCGCCGAGACGATCGCGATCTTCCCGGCCGGCGGCGAACTGGTCTACACGGTGACCGCCACCGTCGACGCGAATCCTCCCGCCGCCGTCGCGAACACCGTCACGGTCGTTCCGCCGGACGGCGGCATCTGCGGCGACGGCAGCGCCCCGCCGTGCGAAGGCTCCGTCACCCTGCCGGCGGCACCGCAGGTGCGCGTGGTCAAGAGCGCCACACCGGCCGGAGCGGTGGCGCCGGGCGGTACGCTGACCTACACGGTCGTGGTCACCAACGAAGGCAATGTGGCGGCGCCGAACACGCGCGTGCAGGACGCCTTCCCGCCCGGCATCTCTTCGGCGAGCTGGACGTGCGCGGCCAGCACCGGCGCAGCGTGCCCGAACGCCACCAGCGGCGGTGCGGTCGCGCCGCCCGACGAGCTCCTGGACGAGACGATCGCGACGCTGCCGCCCGGCGGCAGCGTGACGTACACGATCGCGGCCACCGTCGCCGCGAATCCGCCGGCGCACATCGTCAACACCGTGGCCGTGACGCCGCCCGGCGGCGTCTGCCTGCCGGGGAACACGCTGCCGCCGTGCACGAGTTCCGTCGACAACACGCCGACCGACGCGCGGATCACGATCGTGAAGGTGCCGACGGCGCTCGACGGCACGCCGTTCGCGTTCACGACGACGGTGCCAGCGCCGGACGATGCGTTCACGCTGTCGAGCGGCACGACGCTGACGCGCACGTTCACCGCGGCGCCGGGAACGGTGTCGATCACGGAAGCCGTCCATGCCGGCTGGGTGCTGATCGACGTCGCCTGTGCGAATGCCGCCGGGACGGCGACCTTCACCTACACCGGAGCGACGACGAGCCCGACGAACGGCTTCGAGCGAGGTGACGATACCGCGAACGTGACGGTCGGCTACGGCGACCAGGTGACGTGCACCTACACGAACGCGCCGACCGCGCTGCCGACGCTGGCGAAGTACTTCAACACCGATCCGCCGGGCGATCCGCCGCCGCCGCGGCCGGTGATCCCCCGCAGCGGAACGGCGCTGCTGACCTTCGTGGTCAGCAACCGCGCGCCGAGCGCGACGGCGCAGGGTGGCCTGGCCTTCACCGACACGCTGCCGCCGGGCCTGGTGCTGGCGAACGGCACGACACCACCGAGCGCACTGGTCGGCGCGAACACCTGCGGCGGCACGATCACGGCGGCCGCGGGCACGAACGCGATCTCGCTCGCCGGCGGCAGCGTCCCGGCAGGGGCCGACTGCCGTTTCACCGTGCGCGTCGCGGCGGCGCCGTGAGGGAGGACACGATCGTGCAGAAGACGACTGGTTGTTTCGGGATGCCGCAGGCGCCGTGTTTTCCGAGCCCGGACACGACGACGGGCTCCATGCGCCCCAAGAGCGGCCCGACGAGGCGATGGCAGCCCGGGTCGCGCATGCGCGCGGCGATGCTGCTGTTCTCGATGCTGGGCCTCGTGGCCCTCGCCGACGCGTCGCATGCGGCGGCCGCAGCGCCGACGTGCAATCTCGCGGTGAACGGCTCGTTCGAGACGCCCGACATCCAGGGCGACCCCAGCCATCCCGAGCCGGGCACGGCCTACGCAAACGGCTGGGCCGTCTGGCGCACGTCGGTCGGCACGCTCGACGGCTGGCAGGTCACGGCCGGCACGGTCGACATCCTGCGCCACTATGTCAACGCCAGTGCGGGCTCGCAAAGCATCGATTTGTGGGGAACGGCGCCGGCGACGTTCGAACAGACCTTCACCGGACTCATACCGGGCCTGCAGTACAGCTTCTCGATCGACTACTCCGGATTGTCCGTCACCAACTCCAGGGCCAATCTGTTCCTCGATCTCGGCAGCGGCCCGCAACTGCTGCAGACGCTCTCGCCGAGCGTGACCGGCGTGTCCAATGGCAATGCCGGCCTTCCGGGGACGCCGCAATGGACGGTGCAGTGGCGGACATTCAGCCATACGTTCGTCGCGACGAGCACGCATGCGACGATCCGCTTCGTCAACCAGGCCGCGCCGGCGACCCAGAACACGGGCCTGTTCATCGACAACTTCCAGTTCGGCTCGGCCGCCCCGTGCCAGGATCTCGGCGATGCGCCGGACACCTATGGCACGCTGCTCGCCAGCGACGGCGCGCTTCACGGCGTGTCCGACTACGATGCGAGCAACCATGCCGCACGGCTGATGCTCGGATCGGGCGTCAGCGTCGAGATCGACGGGCAGCCGCATCCGTATGCCGTCGCGGACAGCTACGACGACGGCATCGCCGGCGGCAACGTCATCCTGATCCCTGGTTCGACGACGGCCGCAGTGACGATCCGCGCGCTCAACGCCACCGCGAATCCCGCGACGCTCGCGGGCTGGATCGATTTCAACCGCAACGGCACCTTCGACGCCGGCGAGCGCGCGCAGGCCACCGTACCGGCCAACACGACCGTAGCGACCGATTTCACTCTGAACTGGAACGGCCTCGCGCCGATTCCGGCTTCCTTCGACAGTTTCGCGCGCTTCCGCATCGCGACGAATGCAGCCGAGGTCGCCGATCCGGTCGGCATTGCCGCGGACGGCGAGGTCGAGGACTACCGCGTCCTGACCGCGCCGGCGCCGGCCATGCTGAACAAACGCTTCACGCCGGACACGATCGCCTACGGCGGCGTGACCACGCTGACATTCCTGATCGACAACGCCACCGCGGCCGCGATCGATCGCAGCGTCGCTTTCACCGACCATCTCTCGGCAGGCCTGCAAATCGCCGATCCGGCGAACACGATGACGACTTGCGGCGGCACGGTCGCCGCCGTTCCGGGCGACAACAAGATCGCCTTGAGCGGGGGCAGCGTCGCTGCCGGCGCGTTCTGCACGGTGTCGGTGGACATCACCAACCGCCCCGGTTTCTCCGGCTACTGCTACAACCCGAACTTCGCCAACGAGGACCAGAATCTCGTCGGACTGCAGAACCTCATCGCGCAGATCGAACAGTACACCTGCGTCAGCGTGACGCCGCCGGACTGCCCGGATTCGGCGACCACGAACGGTTTCGGCAACATCGGCGGCCTGTCGCCGAACCTCAACAACGGCGTCAACGGCCAGTGCGTCGCGGTGATGCCGACGATCCAGCTGGTCAAGATCAGCAACAACGCCGTCGGCAGCTTCGGCTTCACGCTGGGCAACACCAGCGCGACGAATCCGGTCACGATCACGACCACCGCGCAGGGGGCACCAGGCGCGTCGAGCGCGGTGTTCGATGTGCTCGACCTGACCCAGCCGGTCACGGTCGCCGAATCCACGTTGCCCGCGAACTGGGTGTTGTCGGGCATGGCCTGCCAGCTCGCGGACGGCACGCCGATCGGTACGTTCGACGGCGCCGGCCGCACCTGGACCGCCGCGCCGGGCGAACTCGCCTATGGGCAGCAGATCACCTGCACGGCGACCAACACCGCCGACCGCTTCGATTTCGGCGATGCGCCGGACAGCTACGGCACGTTGCTCGCCAGCAACGGCGCGCGCCACCCCCTCGTCGGCTACGATGCCGCTGCGGGTACGGCGCCGCTGATGCTCGGCGCGCGCGTCGACCACGAGAACGACGGCTTGCCGGGCGCCGGGGCCGACGGCGACGACACCGACGGCATCGACGACGAGGATGCGTTCTTCGGCCCGATCGCCTTGCAGCCGGGAGCGACGACGGTATCGCTCGACGTGCCCGTCACCAATACGACCAGCGGCAGCGCCAATCTGTACGCCTGGATCGACTTCGACGGCGACGGCCGCTTCGACGCCAGCGAGGCCGGCAATTGCGCGCCCGTGGCCGCCGCGGCGACGCAGGTGACCTGTACCTGGACCGCGCCGGCGCCGCTTGCGGACGGTTTGCAGACCTATGCCCGCTTCCGCCTGACCACGCAGACGCTGGCGGCCGGCACGGCGCCGAACGGTGGCGATGCGCGCGCGCAGGGCTTGGCCGCGGACGGCGAGGTGGAAGACCACCGCGTCTCCGTCGCGACCGTGCTGCCGCTGACCTGCGAAGCGCCGTTCGTCGAGACCTTCGGCGACTACGGCACTGCTCCGGGCGTGTTCGCCGGCTGGGGTAGAGCGTTGCCGGCAGGCACGACCACCTACCGGTTCCAGCCGGGCTCGGCCACGACGGCGAGTACCGTCGCCGGCGGGCAGTACGCCCTGATGACGAACCCGAGGCTGAGCCATACGGCGTGGCAGATCGCTTCGGATCACACGCCGGGCGACACCGACGGCTTCATGATGGTCGTCAACGGCGACGCTTCGCCGGGCGTGTTCTATCGCCATACTTTCAGCGGCCTGTCGGTCGGCGCGCGCTACAACTTCTTCGCGTCGCTGGCCAATGTCGTCGCCGGCCTCAACCTGGGCCTGCCGAACGTCACGTTGCGCATCGTGGATCCCGCGACCAACACGGTGCTCGCCACGAAGACGACAGGTGGCATTCCGGAGAGTCCTGCCGGTGCGATGGCGTGGCATCAGCATCAACTCGTCTTCACGGCGACGCAGAGCCAGGTCCGTGTCGAACTGGCCAACAACTCCGGTGTCCAAGGCGGCAACGATCTCGCCCTCGACGACATCGGCTTCGCGCAGGTCTGCGAGCTCGGCGACGCGCCGGACAGCTACGGCACCTTGAATGCGAGCAATGGCGCCGGCCATCTGTTCCCGGGCCCAGGCCTCAGTCTCGGCGGCGGCCTGCCGGACGGGGAAATGGATGGCCAGCCCGGTCCGAACGCCGACGGCGACGACCTTGCCGGCATCGACGACGAGAACGCATTCCCGGGCGGCGCTCCGGCGCTGGTCATCGGCGCGCCGTACAGCCTCAGCGTGCTGGTGGAAACCACGGCCGGCGCGGCGACGGCGTGCGCCTGGGTGGATCTCGACAAGAACGGCAGCTTCAGTGCGGGCGAAGGCCAATGCCAGTCGCTCGCCGCCGGCACCAGCACGGTTGCGTTCACCTGGCCGGGCAGCGCAACGACCGCGGTGACCAGCGGCCGGACCTACCTGCGCCTGCGCATCGAGCGCAACGGCACGTTCCCGGCCGACATGAGCACGGCGGACTTCGCCGGAGCGCGCGGTCCGGGCGAGGTCGAAGACTACGTCGTGCCGGTGTTGACGCCGGCCAGCGTCGCGCTGGTCAAGGCCCTGACCGGCGAGAGCGGCACGCGCGCCGGAGAGGCCGAGCCGGGCGAGCAGCTCACCTACACGATCACGCTGACGAACGCGGGCGGCGTACCGGCGACGAACTACGGTGTCACCGACGCGCTGGATCCGAACGTCACCTTCGTATCGGCCGACAACGGCGGCACCGCCGGCGGCGGCGTCGTCACCTGGAGCGGACTCACCGTTCCGGCGAACGGTTCGCTGACGCTGACCGTCGTGGTCGAGGTCGCCGATCCGATCCCGGCCGGCGTCACACAGATCGGCAACGTCGCCTACGAGACCGGCACCACGCCTCCGGCCTGTCCGCCGGCGGGCGGCCAGTGCGTCATCGTCCCGACCGCGCCGAAGGTCGCGATCGCCAAGGCGCTGACCGCCGAAAGCGGCAGCAAGCCCGGCCAGGCCGAGCCCGGTGAACAACTGACCTACACGATCACCCTGACCAACTCCGGCGGCAGCGACGCAACGAACTACGGCGTCACCGACACGCTGGATCCGAACGTCACGTTCGTCAGCGCGACGAACGGCGGCACCGCCGCGGGCGGCGCGGTGACCTGGAGCGGACTCACCGTGCCGGCGAATGGCTCGCTGACGTTGACCGTGGTGGTCAAGGTCGTCGACCCGATCCCGGCCGGCGTCACGCAGATCGGCAACGTCGCCTACGAGACCGGCACCACGCCGCCGGCCTGTCCGCCGGCGGGCGCCCAGTGCGTCATCGTGCCGACCGCGCCGAAGGTGGCGATCGTCAAGACGCTGACCGGCGAAAGCGGTAGCTTGACGGGCTTCGCCGAGGCCGGTGAAGCGCTGACCTACGCGATCCGGCTGACGAATTCCGGCGGCAGCGACGCGACGGACTACGGCGTCACCGATACGCTCGATCCGAACGTCACGTTCGTCTCCGCCGACAACGGCGGCACGCTCGCCGGCAGCACGGTCACGTGGTCCGGCCTGACGGTGCCGAAGGGCGGCTCGCTGATCTTGACCGTGGTGGTCGAGGTCGTCGATCCATTGCCGGCGAACGTCACTCAGGTCGGCAACGTCGCCTACGAAACGGGCACCACGCCGCCCGCGTGTCCGCCGGCCAGTGCGCAGTGCGTGATCGTACCGACGATCCATCTGCCGCTGGCTTGCACCGAGCAGGACGCGCGCGCCACCGAGCGCTGGTGGTTCTTCGGCACCCGCGCCGGGATCGACTTCGGCGTCAGCGGAACGACCGCGACCGCCGTGCTGAATCCGGGCAACATCGTCACGCCGGAAGGCAGCACGGTCGTCACCGACACGGCCGGCCAGCTTCAGTTCTGGTCCAACGCGAAGATCGCCTACACGCGCAACCAGACCCCGATGCCGAACGGTTCCGGCCTGCTCGGCAACGATTCGGCGACGCAGACCGTGGCGGCGTTCCCGGCGATCGGCCATGCGGGCCGCTATTTCATCGTCACCACCGACACCGACGTGGGTGCGGCGCCGAACGGCCAGCTGCGCTATTCGGTGGTCGACATGACGCTCAACGGCGGCCTCGGCGACATCGTCGCGGGTCAGAAGAACATTCCGCTCGGCGCGCCGAATACCGCCTCCGAGGCGCTGACGGCAGTGCCGAATGCCGACGGCACGGGCTTCTGGGTGCTGACCGCGACCAACAACGCGCCGACCCTGCTCGCGTATGCGTTCGACGACAACGGCCCGGTCGGCACGCCGGTTGCGAGCGCGCTGTCGACCAGCAACGGTCGCTGGTACGGCTCGCTGTACTTCAACAAGAAGCTGAACCAGCTCGTCCAGGCCACCTCCGACAATCCGGGTTCGGGTCAGCTGCGCGTGCTGACCTTCGACGGCGCGACCGGCCAAGCGTTCGAGCGCTTCTCCTGGCGTCCGGGCACGACGGGCGTGCCGGCGGGTTCCTTCCTCTACACCGCCGATTTCTCGCCGGCCGGCGACTACGTCTACGCCACGCGCATCTTCGGTGGCGGCCGTCTGTATCGCTATCGCATCGCCGGCGCGAACACCGCCGCCGACGTCCTGGCGACGGAGGAGTACCTCGGCCAAACCGGCTCGAACCAGGGCGGCCACGTGCGCCGCGGCGCGGACGACCGCATGTACGTCCCGGGCAACCTTGGTGCGACCGCGCTCAACGTGGTCAATACGCCGGACGATCCGGCGAACGCGAACTACGTGCCGGGCGGCTATCCGCTCGCCGCGGGCGCGAGCACGACGTTCGGCCTGCCGCAGACGGTGACCGGCTGCCCGCTGCCGACCGCGGCGAGCGTGACGATCGCGAAGTCGGCGAGCGCACCGGTTCCGGCCGGCGCACCGAACCGCTACTCGATCACCTACGTGGTGACGGCGTCGAACGCCGGCGGCAGCGCAGGCAGCTATGACCTCGCCGATACGCTGACCTTCAACGGCGCCACGGTGACCGCGGTCAGCACGCCGGCGCATGCATCGAGCACGGGCGATACGCAGGACGGTACGCCGGGTGCGTTCACCGCGCCGGGCGGCGGCACGATCGTGACCGGCGAGAGCCTCGCCGCGGGCGCGAACGAGACCTACGCGTACCGCGTCGTGTTCACCGTGACCGACGTCGCCGCGGTCGGCACCTGCGCGGCCGGCGGCGGCCTGAAGAACCAGGCCGCGCTCGGCGGCAGTTCCAGCGGCCAGGTCGGCACCTGCAGCGACGTGCCGAACATCGCCGTGACCAAGAGCGCCGGCGCACCGACGCCGACCGGCACCCTGCACCAGTACACGATGAGCTATACGGTCACCGTGGCCAACAGCGGTGCCGCGGCCGGCCACTACGATCTTTCCGACACGTTCGCGTTCGCCGGTGCCACCGTCGATGCGGTGAGCGCGGTCACGCACGGCGGCAGCGATCCGCTGGCGACGACGCTCGGCACCCTGACGACGACGGGCGGCAGCATCGTCACCGGCGAGACGATCGCCGCGGCGGCGAGCGAGACCTACAGCTATACGGTCACGTTCACCGTCACCGATGCGGCCACGGCGGCCGACTGCACGAACCCGGCCGGCGGCCTGCGCAACAAGGCCGCGCTCGGTGGCAGCGTGAGCGGCGACGCGCCGGTGTGCGTGAGCGCGCCGAGCGTGGCCGTGACCAAGGCGCTGACCGCGGAGAGCGGCACGAAACCGGGCCAGGCCGAGCCGGGCGAGCAGCTCACCTACACGATCACGTTGACGAACGCGGGCGGCAGCGCGGCGACGAACTATGGCGTCACCGACACGCTCGATCCGAACGTGACGTTCGTCAGTGCGACGAACGGCGGCGTGGCCGCGGGCGGCGTCGTGACCTGGACGGGCCTGACCGTGCCGGCGAACGGTTCGCTGACGTTGACCGTCGTCGTGCAGGTCGTAAATCCGATTCCGGCGGGTGTCACGCAGATCGGCAACGTCGCGTACGAAACCGGCACCACGCCGCCGGCGTGTCCTCCGGCGGGCGGCCAGTGCGTCGTCGTGCCGACCGCGCCGCAGGTCGCGATCGTCAAGGCGCTGACCGGCGAGAGCGGCAGCGTCGCCGGCCAGGCCGAAGCGGGCGAGCAGCTGACCTACACGATCACGCTGACGAATAGCGGCGGCAGCGCGGCGACGAACTACGGCGTCACCGACACGCTCGATCCGAACGTCACGTTCGTCAGCGCGACGAACGGCGGCACCGCCGCGGGCGGTGCGGTGACCTGGACGGGCCTGACCGTGCCGGCGAACGGCTCGCTGACGTTGACCGTCGTCGTGCAGGTCGCCAATCCGATTCCGGCGGGTGTCACGCAGATCGGCAACGTCGCGTACGAAACCGGCACCACGCCGCCGGCGTGTCCTCCGGCGGGTGGGCAGTGCGTCATCGTGCCGACCGCGTCGAAGGTCGCGATCTTCAAGGCGCTGACCGGCGAGAGCGGCAGCATCGCCGGCCAGGCAGAGCCGGGCGAACAGCTGACCTACACGATCACCTTGACCAATACCGGCGGCAGTGCGGCGACCAACTACGGCGTCACCGACAGGCTCGATCCGAACGTCACGTTCGTCAGCGCGACGAACGGCGGCGCGGCCGCGGGCGGCGTGGTGACCTGGAGCGGCCTTACCGTACCGGCGAATGGTTCGCTGACGTTGACCGTGGTGGTCAAGGTCGTCGATCCGATCCCGGCGGGTGTCACGCAGATCGGCAACGTCGCCTACGAGGCCGGCACCACGCCGCCGGCATGTCCTCCGGCGGGCGGCCAGTGCGTCATCGTGCCGACCGCGCCGAAGGTGTCGATCAGCAAGTCCGCGGGCACGCCGGCGCCGACCGGCACGCCGAACCAGTACACGCTGACCTACACGGTCACCGTGCACAACGCGGGCGGCAGCGTCGGCACCTACGATCTTGCCGACACCCTGACGTTCAACGGCGCCGCGGTCACCGCGATCAGCCCGCCGGCGTACGCCTCGACCAGCGGCGACACGCAGGACGGCCTGCCGGGCGTGTTCGCGCCTCCGGCCGGCGGCACGATCGTCAGCGGCGAGCGCATCAACGCGCAGGGCACGGAAACGTGGACCTACACCGTGACCTACACGGTGGACGATGCCGACGTCGCCGCGAACTGCGCGGCGACGAACGGCGGCCTGCGCAACCATGCGCTGCTCGGCGGCTCGTCCGCGGGCGCACCGGCGGCCGATACCTGTACCGGCGCGCCGAGCGTCAGCCTCGTCAAGCACGCGGCGGCGCCGGTGCCGACCGGCACGGCGAACCAGTTCACGCTGACCTACACGGTCGACGTGGCCAACACCGGCTCGCTGCCCGGCCACTACGATCTCAGCGATGCGCTGAGCTTCAACGGCGCCACGGTCGACGCGATCACCGTGCCCGCGTACAGCTCGTCGAGCGATACGCAGGACGGCACGCTCGGCACGTTCACCGCGCCGAGCGGCGGCACGATCGTGAGCGGCGAGACGATCAGCGCCGGCGGCACGGAGACCTGGACCTATGCGGTCACCTACACCGTGACCGATCCGGGCACGGCGCAGGACTGCGCCAATCCGTCCGGCGGCCTGCGCAACAGGGCCGCGCTCGGCGGTTCGCTGAGCGGCGAGTCGACGACCTGTACCGGTGCGGCCGCGGTGGTGATCGGCAAGAGCGTCAGCGGGCCGGTGCCGAGCGGCAACGCGAACGAGTATCGCCTGAGCTATCTGGTCACGGTGCAGAACAACGGCACGTTGCCGGGCACGTACGACCTGGCCGACAGCTTCACGTTCGCCGGCGTCAGCAACGTCGTCGCCAGCGCCGTGCAGCATGGCGGCAGCGATCCGCTCGCCACCACGCTCGGCACGCTGACGGCGACCGGCGGCACGATCGTGAGCGGCGAGACGATCGCCGCGGGTGCGAGCGAGACGTACGCCTACAGCGTGACGTTCACGCTCGACGACGCGGTCGCGGCCGGTACCTGCGCGGCGGGCGGCGGCCTGAAGAACCACGCCTCGCTCGGCGGCAGCTCGAGCGGTCAGGTCGAGACCTGCAGCGACGTTCCGGACGTGACGGTCGCGAAGGCGGCCACCGGTCCGGTGCCGACCGGACAGCCGAACCAGTACACGATCACCTATACGGTGACGGTCGCCAACACGGGCGCCGCTGCGGGAGCCTACGATCTCGACGACGCGTTCGCGTTCGCCGGCGCCACGGTCGATGCGGTCGGCGGGGTCACGCACGCGGGTCCCGATCCGCTGGCGTCGGCGCTCGGCACGCTCACGGCGGCCGGCGGCACGATCGTCAGCGGCGAGACGATCGCCGAAGCGAGCAGCGAGAGCTACACCTACACGGTGACGTTCACGCTGACCGATCCGGCGCTCGCGGACGATTGCGCGAACCCGGCGGGCGGCCTGAAGAACAAGGCCATGCTGGGCGGCAGCGCGGTCGGCGAGGCGCAGACCTGCAACGGCACGCCGCGGCTTGGGATCGCCAAGGCGCTGACCGGCGAGAACGGCAACGCGCCGGGCATCGCCGAACCGGGCGAGCAGCTGACCTACACGATCACGCTGACCAACAGCGGCTCGCGCGACGCCGTCGACCAGCGCATCGTCGATCGCCTCGACCCGAACGTCGCCTTCGTCTCTGCCGACCACGGCGGCACCGTGAACGGCGGCAACGTCGAATGGGCGGGTCTCACCGTGCCCGCGAACGGCAGCCTGACGCTGACGGTCGTCGTGCGCGTCGTCGATCCGATCCCGGCCGGCGTGACCTCGGTCGGCAACGTCGCCTACGACCCGACGATCGGTCCGCCGGACTGCAGTGCGACACCGACACCGCCGAATTGCACGAGCACGCCGACGCCGGCCGTGGTCGTGATCGCCAAGGCGCTCGCGGCCGAGAGCGGTGCCGTGGCGGGCATCGCCGAGCCGGGCGAGCGGCTGACCTACACGATCACGCTGACCAACAATGGCGGCAGCGACGCGACGAACGTCGGCATCACCGATGCGCTCGATCCGAACACGGTCTTCGTGTCGGCGGACAACGGCGGCGCCTACGCGGCGGGCAGCGTCACCTGGAGCAGCCTGACCGTTCCCGCGCGCGGCTCGCTGGTGCTGACCGTGGTCGTGCAGGTCGTCGATCCGCTGCCGGCCGGCGTGACCCACGTCGCCAACGTCGCCTACGAGACCGGCACGACGCCGCCGTCGTGTCCACCGGCCGGCGCGCAGTGCGTGATCCTCCCGACCCAGGGAGCCGTGGCGATCGTGAAGGCCCTGTCCGGCGAGAACGGCAACCTGCCGGGCATCGCCGAACCGGGCGAGCAGCTGACCTACACGATCACGCTGACCAATACCGGCGGCAGCGAGGTGACGAACTACGGCGTCGAGGATCGTCTCGATCCGAACACGAGCTTCGTCTCCGCCGACCACGGCGGCGCGTTCGCCGTGGGCGTGGTGTCCTGGAGCGGCCTGACGATCCCGGCCGACGGCACCTTGGTCCTCACGGTCGTCGTGCAGGTCGTCGATCCGATCCCGGCCGGCGTGACGCAGATCGGCAACGTCGCCTACGAGGCGGGTACGCCACCGCCGTCGTGTCCGCCGGCGGGTGCGCAGTGCGTGGTGGTGCCGACCGCCGGCACGGTCGTGATCGCGAAGACGGTGCGCGACGCCAGCGGCAACGGCCAGGCCGAGCCGGGCGAGTTGCTGACCTACACGATCGCGCTGACCAACACCGGCGGCAGCCCGGCGACGAACGTCGGCGTCACCGATCCGCTGGACGCGAACACGACGTTCGTCTCGGCCGACAACGGCGGCATCCACGCCGCGGGCGAGGTCCGCTGGAGCGGCCTGACGATCCCGGGGAACGCCACGCTGAACCTGACCGTCGTCGTCCGCGTGAACGATCCGCTGCCGCGCGGCGTCACGCAGATCGGCAACATGGCCTACGAGACCGGCACCTCGCCGCCGGACTGCGCCGTCACGCCGCGCCCGGCGAACTGCACCGTCATCGTGGTGCCGCCGCCGCTGGGCACGCCGCAGATGCAGATCACGAAGACGGTGAACTCGATGGTGCTGCTGCCGGGCGGGTCGGTGGTCTACACGATCACCGTGCGCAACGTCGGCACGGCCGACGCGACGGGCGTGCTCGTCAGCGACCCGATCCCGGCCGGCATCGACGCGTTCGCGTGGACCTGTTCCGCGTCCGGCGGCGTCGCCTGCCCGAACGCGAGCGGCAGCGGTGCGATCGCCGAAACCGTCACGACGTTCCCGGCCGGAGCGGCCTTGGTCTACACCGTCACTGCGACCGTGTCGCCCGATGCGCCGGCGGCGGTGACCAACACCGCGACGGTGACGCCGAGCGACATCGCCACCTGCGCGCCGAGCGGAGCGCAGCCGCCGTGCCCGGCGACCGTGGTCGTCACGGTGACGCCGCCACAGGAGCCGAAACCGGTGCCGGCGATGCAGGCCTGGGCCTTGTGGCTGACGGGCCTCGGATTGCTCGGACTCGTCTGGCGTCGCCGGTTCGGCTAGACGGAAGGAGGCACGCGGTCCGCTCCGGCGGGTCGCGTGCCTCGCGCCTTCGCGGCGCTGGCGAAAGTCCGGCATTCCGGCGGGACACGGCGCGACGCGAAGCGTCGACGCGGCACTCGTGTAGCATCCGCGCCATGATTTCCGACGTTTCCTCGACACCGCCGCTGTCGCGGCTCGACTGCGGCGTCGCCCTGCTGCGCCCGTGGTGCCTGGACGACCTGGACAGCCTCGTCGCCAGCGCGAACGACGAGAGCGTGTCGCGCGGCCTGCGCGACCGCTTTCCGTATCCGTATACCGGCGACGACGGCCGTGCCTGGCTCGAACGCGCGGTCGACGAATCCGACCGCGCCTGGGCGCTGGAGATCGACGGCCGTGCGGTCGGCGGCGTCAGCCTGCATCCGGGCACGGACGTGCATCGCCACTCTGCGGAACTCGGCTACTGGCTCGCGCAGGGGCTCTGGGGCCGCGGCGTGATGACGAAGGTCATCGCCGCGTTCGCGCCGCAGGCGATGGACGCATTCCGCCTGTACCGCTTGTTCGCGACCGTCTACGAAACGAATCCGGCCTCGGCGCGCGTGCTGGAGAAGTGCGGCTTCGAGCGCGAGGGCGTGCAGAAGTCCGCCGTCGTCAAGCGCGGCGAGCTGCTCGACATCCACGTCTACGCGCTGACGCGGCGCGCACTGAAGGACACGCCATGAAACGGGACCGCCCGACCTCGAACGGATCGCCCTGGCAGCGCAGCGAGCCGGGACGTCGCGCGCCTGCACGCGATGAAGAACCGCGCAAGCCGATGCCCGCGCGCAACGAGGAAACGCGCCTCTACGGCCTCAACGCCTGCCTCGCCGCGTTCGCGCGCCGGCCGCAGGCGCTGCGCAAGGTCTACCTGACCGAGGCGCGCCTGCCGGCGCTGAAAGCGGTGCTGGCCTGGTGCGTGAAGCATCGCCTCGGCTATCGCGTGGTCGAGGAGGGCGATCTCGACAAGCTGACCGCGTCGCGGCATCACGAAGGCGTGTGTTTCGACCTCGTGCGCGAGGAGCCGCTCGCATTGGACGCTCTGCTGCAGCGGCTGCCGGCGGCGCCGGCACCGTCCCTGCTGCTGTGGCTCGACGGCGTCGGCAACCCGCACAACCTCGGCGCCTTGCTGCGCAGCGCGGCGCATTTCGGCGCGCAGGGGGCGATCGTGCCGGCCGGCGCCGGACTCGACGTGTCGGGTGCGGCCGCACGCGTGGCCGAGGGCGCGGCGGAAGTCGTGCCTCTGGCGCGTGCCCAGGC
>DBMH01000366.1:0-2235 GCA_002297645.1 Rhodanobacteraceae bacterium UBA703
AGAGCAGCGCGATCGGCACCTCTTCCGCGATCGCGTCGCGCACGCGCCCGCCGGTCCCGTCGCGTCGCCGCTCCACCTCGCGCGAGGCGGCACCCGGCGGCAGTTCCACGCTCGCCGACGCGCCGCTCACTTCGCCGCCGCCTCCTCGAGCAGCGTCTGCTGGCGCTCGCTGAAGGCACGATAGCGCTGCTGCCATTCGGACGGCTGCGACACACGCGTGACCTGCACCGCCGTCACCTTGTACTCGGGACAGTTCGTGGCCCAGTCGGAATTGTCCGTCGTGATGACGTTCGCCCCCGAGAACGGGAAATGGAACGTCGTGTAGACGACACCGGGCTGCATGCGGTCGCTGGTGGACGCCCGCAGCACGGTCTGGCCGGCGCGGCTCTCGATCCCGACCCAGTCGCCGTCGGCGATGCCACGGTCCTCGGCGTCCTGCGGATGGATCTCGAGCACGTCCTCGCCGTGCCAGCGGCTGTTGTCGGTGCGCCGCGTCTGCGCGCCGACGTTGTACTGCGAGAGGATGCGGCCGGTGGTCAGGATCAGCGGGTACTTCGCGTTGACCTTCTCCGACGTCGGCACGTATTCGGTCAGCATGAAGCGGCCCTTGCCGCGCACGAACGCGCCGACGTGCATCGTCGGCGTGCCGTTCGGCGCGTCTTCGTTGCACGGCCACTGGATGCTGCCGAGTTCGTCGATCTTCGCGAAGCTGACGCCGTGGAAGGTCGGCGTCAGCCGCGCGATCTCGTCCATGATCTCGGACGGATGCGCGTAGCGCATCGGATAGCCCATCGCGTTCGACAGGAGCTGCGTGATCTCCCAGTCGGCGTAGCCGCTGCGCGGACGCATGACCCGGCGCACGCGCGAGATGCGGCGTTCGGCGTTGGTGAACGTACCGTCCTTCTCGAGGAAGGTCGAGCCGGGCAGGAAGACGTGCGCGAACTTCGCCGTCTCGTTGAGGAACAGGTCCTGCACGACGACGCATTCCATCGCGGACAGCGCGGCGGTCACGTGCTGCGTGTTCGGATCGGACTGCGCGATGTCCTCGCCCTCGACGTAGAGCGCCCTGAACTCGCCGTCGAGCGCGGCCTCGAACATGTTCGGGATGCGCAGGCCCGGCTCGCTTTGCAGCGAAACGCCCCAGGCCCGCTCGAAGTTCGCGCGCACCGCGGCGTCGGAGACGTGGCGGTAGCCCGGGAATTCGTGCGGGAACGAGCCCATGTCGCAGGAGCCCTGCACGTTGTTCTGCCCGCGCAGCGGATTCACGCCGACGCCCTCGCGTCCGATGTTGCCGGTGGCCATCGCGAGGTTGGCGATCGCCATGACCGCGGTCGAGCCCTGCGAATGCTCGGTCACGCCGAGGCCGTAGTAGATCGCCGCATTGCCGCCGGTCGCGTAGAGACGCGCCGCGGCACGCACGTCGGCGGCCGGTACGCCGGTGACGGACTCCATCGCCTCGGGTGAATGCCGCGCGTCGGCGGCGAAGGTCCGCCATTTCGCGAACGAATCCGCCTCGCAGCGCGCACGCACGAACTCCTCGGCAACGAGCCCTTCCGTCACGATCACGTACGCGAGCGACGTCAGCAAGGCCACGTTGGTGCCGGGGCGCAGCTTCAGGTGGTGCTCGGCCTCGACGTGCGGCGTGCGCACGAGGTCGATGCGACGCGGATCGACGACGATCAGCTTCGCCCCCTGGCGCAAGCGCCGCTTCATCTGGGAGCCGAACACCGGGTGCGCGTCGGTCGGATTGGCGCCGATGACGAGGATCACGTCGGCCTGCATGACCGAATCGAAATCCTGCGTCCCGGCCGACTCGCCGAGCGTCTGCTTCAGGCCGTAGCCGGTGGGCGAATGGCAGACGCGCGCGCAGGTGTCCACGTTGTTGTTGCCGAAACCGGCGCGCACGAGCTTCTGCACCAGATAGGTCTCCTCGTTCGTGCAGCGCGACGAGGTGATGCCGCCGATCGAATCGCGGCCGTACTTGGCCTGGATGCGCTTGAACTCGGCCGCCGTGTGCGCGATCGCCTCGTCCCACGACACCTCGCGCCACGGGTCGGAGATCCGTGCGCGGATCATCGGCTTCAGGATGCGGTCCGCGTGCGTCGCGTAACCGATCGCGAAGCGTCCCTTGACGCAGGAATGGCCGTGGTTCGCATGTCCGTCCTTGTTCGGCACCATGCGCACGACGTCCTCGCCCCGCAGTTCGGCGCGGAACGAGCAGCCGACGCCGCAGTA
>DBMH01000366.1:2289-3143 GCA_002297645.1 Rhodanobacteraceae bacterium UBA703
GCCTGCACGCAGGCGCCGCAGGACACGCATTCCGAGGCCATGAAGCCCTCGTCCTGGCTCGCGACGATGCGCGACGCGAAGCCACGCCCCTCGACGGTCAATGCGAGCGTGCCCTGCTGTTCGTCGCAGGCGCGCACGCAGCGCGAGCAGACGATGCAGGCGGCCGGATCGAAGGTGAAATACGGATTGCTGTCGTCGATGCCGTGCGATCGCCCCTGATCGCGGGGATCGAGAAGCGACGCCCTTTGGTCGCTTTCTTCGTTTTCACGAATCCAGGATTTCGCGCCGCCCTGGTAGCGCGTCGTCGTGATGCCGACCGCATCGACCATCTCGCGCATCTCGGTCGGCAACGCGTCGCTGGTCGGCGCGTGGTCGGACAGGTACAGCTCCATCACGCCGCGGCGGATCCGGCTGAGCGGTTCCGATTGCGTCGTCACCGTCATGCCCGCCGCGACCGGCGTCGTGCAGGAAGCCGGGTAGCCGCGCATGCCTTCGATCTGCACGAGGCAGAGACGGCACGAGCCGAACGCGTCGAGCAGGTCGGTCGCACACAACTTCGGAATGCGGATGCCGGCTTCGCTGGCTGCGCGCAGCACCGAAGTGCCGGCCGGCACGGTGATTTCGCGGCCGTCGATCGTCAGCGCGACCTGCGAGGTCGCCTTGGAGGCCGGTGTTCCGAAATCGAGTTCGACGATGGATTGCATGACTCTGCTCCAGATTCCTGCGTGTTTTCCCTTCCCCCGCTACAGGGAAGGTGTTGCGGACGGATGGGGCAAGAGAAGCGAGGTGCCTCACTTCGATCGCCCTCACCCCGCTGCGCTGTCCCTGCTTCGCATGCCGCCAGCGCATCCCTG
>DBMH01000362.1 GCA_002297645.1 Rhodanobacteraceae bacterium UBA703
GCGCGCACCGAGGCGACCGGCGGATCGGCGACGACGCCGTCGTGGACATGCGCCGCGAGGCCGGCCGCTTCCAGCGAGGCGACGGCGCGATCGGCGAAGCCGCAGGCGCGGATGCCGCGATCGCAGACGACCACGACGCGTTTCGCGCCGAGCTCGGCCATCGCCGCGCCGATCTTGCCGAGGCCGCCGACCTCGCAGACGATCTTGGGAACGCTCTGGAACACGAAGCCCATGGCTCTTTCTCTCCCTGTCGGCCTTTCGCCGTCGTTCTTGTCGTTCGCCCTCACGCGGTGGGGCGGTGGATGGTCTCGAGCGCGGCGCGCAGGTCGTCGGGCAGAGGCACCGGACGACCGCTGGCGCGATCGACATAGACGTGGGTGAAGTCGCCGACCGCCGCCGGGGTCTCGAGACCCTCGACGAAGAGGCCGATCTGGTAGTGGACCGACGACTTGCCGAGCCGCGCGACGCGCAATCCGCCTTCGACCGCCTGCGGGAAGGCGACCGAGGCGAAGTAGTTGCACTGGGTGTTGACCACCAGCCCGATCACCGGCGAGGCCTGGATGTCGAGCACGCCGCGATCGATCAGGAAGCGGTTCACCACCGTATCGAACCAGCTGTAGTAGACGACGTTGTTGACGTGGCCGTAGACGTCGTTGTCCATCCAGCGGGTGGGGACGGTGAGGAAGTGCGGATAGGCCGCGCGGGTCTCGCTCTTGCGCTCCATCGTGCCCTCACAGAACCGAGGCGTAGATCGCGCGGGCGTCGGCACGCGTGACCTCGCGGGGATTGTTGACGAGGAGACGCGTCACCTTCATCGCGTCGTCGGCGAGCAGGTCGAGATCGCTCTCCTTGATACCGACTTCCGAAAGCCGCTGCTCCATCGGCATGTCGGCGACGAGGCCGCGCATCGCGTCCAGCAGATCCTCGCCGCGCGACTTCCCCGGCAGGATCGCCGCGGCGATCTCGCCGTAGAGATGACCGGCGGCCTCCATGTTGAATTCCATCACCGGCACCAGCACGAGGGCATTCGACAGCCCGTGAGGCACGTGGAAATGCCCGCCGATCGGATAGGCGAGCGCATGGACGGCGGCGACGGGGGCGTTGGCGAAGGCCATGCCGGCGAGCGCCGCACCCTGCAGCAGCGCCGCGCGCGCCTCGGCGTTTCCGCCGTCGGCGATGACGGTGCGCAGATTGCCCCACAGGAGCTGCATCGCCTTCAGCGCCAGCCCGTCGGAGATCGGGTTCTTCTTGTGCTTGGTCGTATAGGCCTCGATCGCATGGACCATCGCGTCGATCGCCGTCATCGCGGTGATGCGCGGCGGCAGACCGAGCGTCAGCAGACCGTCGAGAATGGCGAGATCGGGATAGAGCAGCGACGAGACGACGCCCTTCTTCTCGTGCGTCGGCGTCGTCACGATGGCGATCGGCGTCACCTCCGAGCCGGTGCCGGCGGTCGTCGGCACCTGGACGAGCGGCAGACGCGGCCCCTTGGCGAGCCCGATGCCGTAGATGTCGGGGAGCCGCTGGTCGGTGCCGACGAGCAGCGCCACCAGCTTCGCCGTGTCCATCGACGAGCCGCCGCCGAGGCCGACGACGCCGTCGACGCCGGCCTTGCGCAGGCGCTCGGCCAGGTCCGTCCCGAAGAAGCCGCTCGCCGCGCGCTTGACGATCACGGCCTCGCTCGGCAGCGGAACCACGCGTTCGTCGATCTCGACCAGCGGCGAGCCGGCGGCCAGGTCGTCCAGCGCGGGCAGCTTTTCGCGGAACACCCGCGACTGCTCCGGGGCGTCGTACATCACCGTCGTGAAGAACACCGGGTCGCGATGCGCGCGGAAGTGCGCGAGCAGGCGCTGGTTCGCCGCGATCACGCCGTCGCACGGCGCGGCGAGGCGACTGCGCGACGGATCGGTGAAGCCGACCGAAAGATCGACGAGGACCAGCGCGTAGCGTCGCGCCGGCACGAGGCAACGGGATTCGAGCGTCATGGCCGCGGTGCTCAGTTCCACACCGGCGTGACCGGCGCCGGCAGGCCGGTTTCGGCGAGGCAACGCTGCTTCAGCTCGTCGAGCGAGCCGCCGCGATCGAACAGTTCGATCGGTGCACGCGACTGCCCGATCGTCGCACGCAACGTCCGCGTCGCGCCCTCGTCGACCGCGTCGCCGGCGATGACGACGCCGTAGCGGCGCGCGCCGTCCACGCTGACCAGCCCTTTGCGCACATCGGCGAGCACCTTGGCCGGATCGCGCTGCAGGGGATCGCCCCACCCGCCCGCGCCCCAGGTATCGAACAGCAGGAGGTCGCCGGCTTTCACCACGATGCGGTCGCACTTGGACGGCAGGATTTCGCGGCTGCCGTCGCCGCGCACGAGTTCCTTGCGGCTGCGCTGGCCCGGCTCGCCGCCGTTGACGCCCCAGGGATGGGTCAGCCAGCGGTCGTCGTGGATCGACACCTCGCCGTCGGCGAGCAGGCGGTACGCGACACGCAGGCCGTTGCCGCCGCGATGCAGGCCGGCGCCGCCGGAATCGCGGATCGTCTCGTAGGTCTCGATGCGCAGCGGGAAGTAGGCCTCGATGAACTCGTTCGGCACGTTGGTGAACCCCGGCCACAACGAATGGCCGTCGGGTCCGTCGCCGACGGGACGGCCGGGAATGCCGCCGAAGCCGATCTGGAACAGCTGGAACCACTCGCCGGCCGCGTCGTAGCCGGAGTACATGAAATGCGGCGAATCGGAGAACCCGGCCGCGTTCATCGCCTGCGGCGTGCCCTGGCCGAGCAGGCCGCCCATGACGTCGAAGATGCGCCCGAGCAGGTGCGTGCGGCACGACAGCGCCGCCGGGAAGTTCGGCTTCAGGATCGACCCCTGCGGGATACGCACCTCGACGAGGTCGTAGAAGCCGTCGTTGAGCAGGATCGCGGGATCGAACAGGCTGATCGTCAACGCGCCGAAGAAGATCTTGAACATCTCCTCGTTGAGGTAGAAGTTCACCGACGAACTGGCCTGCGGGTCGGTGCCCTCGAAGTCGAAGATCGCCTTCCCGCCCTCGCGCCACAGCGCGCAACGCACCGTGTACGGACCGAAGCCGGCGCCGTCGTCGCAGATGTAGTCCTCGAACACCTGGCGCGTTTCCGGCACCACGCGCTGGATCATTTCCTTCATCGCGCGCCAGGTGCGCTCGAGCATCGACTGCTGCGCGCTGTAGAACACGTCGTCGCCGAAACGCTCGGCCAGTTCGACGCAGCGGCGCCCGGCGCTGCGGCAGCCGGCGACGATCGCGTTGAGGTCGGAACGGTTCCAGCGCGGCATGCGCACGTTGTGCAGGATCACCTCGAGCATGTCGGTGTTGAGCTCGCCGCGACGGTACAGCTTGACCGGCGGAATGCGGATGCCTTCCTCCCAGATCGTGCGCGCGTCCGTCGGCAGGCTGCCCGGCACCTTGCCGCCCACGTCGGACATGTGGCCGAACATCGCCGAGTAGTTGATCAGGCGGCCGTCCTTGAAGATCGGCATCAGCACGAGCCAGTCCGGCAGGTGGCTGACCGCGCCGTTGCACAGGTACGGGTCGTTGGTCAGGAACACGTCGCCTTCCTCGACCGTACCCTCGTAGGCCTGCAGCAGGCCGGCGATGAACGAACCGAACTGGCCGACCAGCATCTTGCCGTTGCAGTCGGCGATGATCGGGAACGCGTCGCCCTGCTCGCGGATGCCAGGGCTCATCGCGGTGCGGAACAGCACCGCGTCCATCTCGCTGCGCGCGTTGGCGAGCGCGTTCTCGACGATGTCGACGGTGATGCCGTCGACGTCGACGCGGCGGAACGGTGCCGGGTTCGGCTGGATGATGCGTGCGCTCATGCCGCGTGCTCCTGGGTTCCGGGGCGGATCAACAGGTTGCCGACGTCGTCGACGACGGCGTGGTGGTCCGGGAGGATCAGCGTCGTCGAGTCCATCTCGAAAACGATCGCCGGCCCGTCGATGCGCTGCTTCGGCGACAGCCGCGCACGGTCGTAGACGACGGCATCGTGGTCGCGGCCGCCGTAGTGGATCGCCTGCCGGCCGATGACCGCGGCCTGCGGATCCAGCCCCGACCCGTCGGCCGCCTTGTCGGCGATCGCCGGACGCGGCGCGCGCGCGATCGCGCGCAGGCCGACCAGCTCGTGCGCCTCGCTGAGCGCGAACGTGAACTGGCGTTCGTGCTCGACGTCGAAGGCCTTCGCGAGGCCGTCGAGGCCCGCGGCACGGACCTGTGCCGGATCGATCTCGAGCGTCAGCAGCAAGGCCTGCCCTTGATAGCGCACGTCGGCCTGCCAGTTGACCTGCTGCTGGTCCGGCGGGATGTCCTGCTCGGCGAGCGAAGCGCGCACGGCGTCGCCGAGCTGCTCCAGCGCCTCCACGACTTCCTCCGCCGGGATCTCGCTGAGGCGCCGCACCAGCGATCGCGAGGCCTCGTCCTTGATGCGCGTCGTCGCGTCGCCGTACGCGCACAGCACGCCCGGCCCCGGCGGCACGATGACCGGCCAGGCGTTCATCAGGATGCCCAGCGCGTTGCCGTGCAACGGCCCGGCTCCGCCGAACGCGCACAGCGCGAAATCGCGCGGGTCGTAGCCCTGCTCGACGCTGATCAGGCGCAACGCGCCATACATGCGCTCGTTGGCGATGCGCACGATGCCTTCGGCCGCTTCGTGCAGAGAGACGCCCATCGCGTCGGCGACCGTCTGCACCGCAGCGGTGGCGAGATCGTGGCGCACCTGGAAGTCGCCGCCGAGCTTCTGCGTCGCCGGCAGGTAGCCGAGCACGACGTTCGCGTCGGTGACGGTCGCCTGCGTGCCGCCGCGATCGTAGGCCGCCGGCCCCGGGACGGCGCCGGCGCTCTCCGGGCCGACGC
>DBMH01000196.1 GCA_002297645.1 Rhodanobacteraceae bacterium UBA703
CTCGCCGCGGCGACGCTGGCCGCGCTGGCGATCGCCGGCACGATCCTGCTCGTGTTCGGCGCGACGCTGTCGTTCCGCATCCGCCGGTTGCGCAACGCGGCCGAGCAGGCCGTGCGGACGTCCGGGCGCCTGGACGGGCCGATGCCGCTCGCCGATTCGCCCGACGAGCTCGGCGACCTCGCGCGCAGCTTCCGCAAGCTGCTCGACGAGGTGGGCGCCTACACGGACTACCTGCGCACGCTCGCCTCGAAGCTGTCGCACGAGCTCAACACGCCGCTGGCGATCGTGAAGTCCTCGCTGGACAACCTCGAGCACCAGGGATTGCCGGACGCGGCCCGCTCCTACCTGTCGCGTGCGCGCGACGGCGCCGACCGCCTCGGCGCGATCGTGCGTGCGATGAGCGAGGCGAACCGCATCGAGCGCGCCATCGCCGGGGCCGAGGCGGAGGATTTCGACCTGCGCGCGCTCGTCGCCGGCTGCGCCGAGAGCTATCGCGCGCTGGCCGCGCCGCGCGAACTGCGCCTCGACCTGCCGTCGTCGGCCGTGCCGTACCACGGCGCGCCCGAACTGATCGCCCAGGCGCTCGACAAGCTGTTCGACAACGCCTGCTCGTTCACGCCGCCCGGCGGCTGGATCGCGCTGTCGCTGGCGTCCGGCGAGAACGCGACGCCGGTGATCCGCGTGGCCAACTCCGGGCCGCCGCTGCCGGCGACGATGCAGGATCGCCTGTTCGATTCGCTCGTGTCCGTGCGCGAGCGTGCCGCGCGTGCGGGCGAGACGCCGCATCTCGGGCTCGGGCTCTACGTCGTGAGGCTGGTCGCCGAACTGCATCGCGGCGTCGCGTCGGCCGGCAATCTGGCCGAGGGCGGCGGTGTCGAGTTCCGCCTGGCAATGCCGGGCATGCCGCGGCGGCGGCTGGCCGAAGGAAGAAACGATGCGTGAGCGCGGGGGGTTGGGGGCCGTGTTCGTTGCTGTGGCGGCGACGGCTTCCGCGACGGTCGAGAACGTCACTTCCGGTCCGGAGATCGACTACCAGGCGGCGGTGATCCGCGCCGACGACGGCACACGCCTCGTCGTGTTCGAGCGCCTGTCGCCCGACACGTTGTCCGGCGACCTGTGGCTGACGCGATCGAGCGACGGCGGTACGAACTGGAGCGAGCCGGTCCCCATCGTCGCGACGGCGGCGAACGAACGCCATCCGGCGCTGATCCAGTTGGGCCCGGCGAGCTACGCGCTGTTCTACCTGAAGGGCAGCGGCAGCAGCTTCCGCATCGCGCGAGCGACCAGCGCCGACGGTATCGCGTTTGCCGAGCAGGGCACGCTCGATCTCGGCTGGCCGACCGCCGGCGAGATCAATCCGCACGTGATCCGCCACGCCGACGGCACGCTGACGATGAGCTACCAGCGACTGAGCGGCGGCGCGTACGTCGCGCAGTCGGACGATGGTGGGGCGACCTGGGACACGCAGCGCACGCAGATCGCCGGCGGCGCGGCCTTGCCGCGCATCGCGTATCGCGAGAGCGACGGGTTGTACCTGGCCAGCTACCAGGTCAATCCCGGCAACGCGCAGTTGCGCCTGTACGTGAAGACCACGACCGACGTGCGCGACTGGAGCGCGGTGCCGCAGGACTTCGCCGTCACCGGCAACAACCACGACTCGTTGCCGGTGGTGATGCCGGACGGCGCGTTCGCGCTGTTCTGGATCCGCGCCGCGGACAACAGCTTCGACGTCGTCGCGCGGCGTTCGCCCGACGCGGTTGGCTGGGGACCGACGATCGCCGTGACCGACACGCCCGACGAGGACGACATCGAGCCGCATCCGCTGGTCGGCGCCTCCGCGGAGTCCGTCGAGCTGTACTGGACGCGCGACAGCCCCGCCGGCGGCAACGCGCACGACATCGTGCGACTGGCCGCGGTCCCGATCGGTCCCGGCGACGCGATCTTCACGGACGGCTTCGACGGCAGCTGAGACGCGCCCCCGGCCGGAGCCGCGCGGCCGCGCGCCCTTATAATCGCGCGATGATCGAATTCCAGGGCGTCACCAAGGACTACGCGGGCGTGCGCGCCCTGCACCCGGTCGACTTGTCGATCGGGCGCGGCGAGGTGTTCGGCGTGATCGGGCATTCCGGCGCCGGCAAGTCGACGCTGCTGCGCACGATCAACCTGCTCGAACGCCCCAGCGGCGGCCGGCTGCTGATCGAGGGGCGCGACGTGACGAAGGCCGACGGCGACGCGCTGCGCACGCTGCGCCGTCGCATCGGCATGATCTTCCAGCACTTCAACCTGCTGTCGTCGAAGACGGTCGCGCAGAACATCGCGTTTCCGCTGAAGCTGGCGGGGACTCCGCGATCCGACGTCGAGGGCCGCGTGCGCGAACTGCTCGGACGCGTCGGGCTGGAGGCGCACGCGGCGAAGTATCCGGCGCAGCTTTCCGGCGGTCAGAAGCAGCGCGTCGGCATCGCGCGCGCGCTGGCGAGCGCGCCGGACATCCTGCTCTGCGACGAGGCGACCAGCGCGCTCGATCCGGAAACGACGGCCTCCGTGCTGCAACTGCTCGGCGAACTCAATCGCGAACTGGAACTCACCATCGTGCTGATCACCCACGAGATGGACGTGATCCGCCGCGTCTGCGACCGCGTCGCCGTGCTCGATGCCGGCCGCCTCGTCGAGAGTGGCACGGTCGCCGACGTGTTCCTGCATCCGCAGCACGCGACCACGCGCCGCTTCGTGCTCGAGGCGGAGCACGTCGACGAGCGCGAGCGGCGCGAGGATCTCGCGCACGCGCACGGCCGCATCGTGCGCCTCACCTTCCGCGGCGAGGCGACCTATTCGCCGCTGCTCGGTCGCGTCGCGCGCGCCGCCGGCGTCGAGTACAACATCCTCGCCGGCCGCATCGACCGCATCAAGGACACGCCGTACGGCCAGCTTACCGTCGCCGTCAGCGGCGACGACGTGGACGGCGCACTGCGAGCGTTCGCCGACGCCGGCGTGCGCGTGGAGGAAGTGGCATGAGGCACGTGCGGCGATCCCCTCTCCATCGTCGCGGCCTGGCAGGCGGGTGGCGTCTTCCGATCGCGCGGAGAACGGGCTGCCACGTCTCTTCGCTCGACGACGCGAGTCCGATGGATTCCCGCGTTCGCGGCGATGACCACAGCTTCCGGGGATATCCGTGATGGAAGGCTGGTTCGACAACATCGACTGGACCGACATCGGCCAGGCCAGCCTCGACACGCTGGCGATGCTCGGCGGCTCGCTGCTCGCGAGCATCCTGCTCGGCCTGCCGCTCGGCGTGCTGCTGTTCCTGACCGGCAAACGGCAGCTGCTGGAACAGCCCGTCGTCTACGCGATCCTCTCGTTCCTCGTGAATGTGCTGCGCTCGGTGCCGTTCATCATCCTGCTGATCGTGATGATCCCGTTCACCGTCGTGCTCGTCGGGACCTCGCTGGGCGTCGCCGGCGCGATCCCGCCGCTGGTCATCGGCACCGCGCCGTTCTTCGCGCGGCTGGTCGAGAACGCATTGCGCGAAGTCGACCGCGGCATCATCGAGGCCTGCCAGGCGATGGGCGCGACGACGCGCCAGATCGTGTTCGGCGCGCTGCTGCCGGAAGCGATGCCGGGCCTCGTCGCCGGCGCTACCGTCACCGCGATCGCACTGGTGTCCTACACCGCGATGGCCGGCGTCATCGGCGCGGGAGGCCTGGGTGACCTGGCCGTGCGCTTCGGCTACCAGCGATTCCAGACCGACGTCATGGTCGTCACCGTGCTGGCGCTGCTCGTGCTGGTGCAGGTGCTGCAGATGCTCGGCGACTGGCTGGTGGCGCGGTTGAGTCGCCGCTAGGTGGCCTCTGGTTTTTGCCGTCATTCCCGCGTACGCGGGGAACCGGATGGTTGCTTCCTTGGATGCCTGCTTGCGCGGGCATGACGTTGCGAGGGTCGATCAGCCTTTCCTTGAGCGAGGTATCCGGGATGGGCTCCGCATGGCGGTAGAGATCTGCCTCGAGGACGACGAGGCGCTTTTACGGTTCGAATGGCTGGCTTCCGCCAAGTGGGCGGATGGTGTGGAGCTTCCGGAGCGCAACGCGCTGTGGGCGTTGGAAGCCGTCTTGCAGAAGACGCTTGTGGCGCCCTTCGCACCAGACTACTTGGCGAGATGGGAGTCGGCGCGTCGGTCTCTCCTCGAGCGGTCCGTAGAGTAGGGGACACGGGGGGGGCTCTCCGCGAGCGAGCCTGCGATGCCCGTCGTGCTGGAGTCCCATCAGGTCCTTCGCGCGTCCCCTCGCGCTGTCTGAGGGGCGCTCCCGATCCCGAAGGGAAGGGGGATTGAGCGGAGGGTCTCTCATGACTTTCGGTTATGAGGGTTCCGCTGCGGCGCGTGTCCCGAGCGACCCGCTGCAGGCAAAATTGCGCGTCTCGCTCACCGGAACGCCGCCATGAATCGCCTGCTCGTCCTCGCCGCCGCGCTCGCGGCCTTCTCCGTCCACGCCGCCGAGACGCTGACCGTCGCCGCGACCGCCGTGCCGCACGCCGAGATCCTCGAAGCGGTGAAGCCCACGCTCGCCGCACAGGGCATCGACCTCAAGATCCGCGTGTTCGCCGACTACGTGCAGCCGAACGTGCAGGTCGTCGAGAAGCGCATCGACGCGAACTACTTCCAGACGAAGCAGTACCTCGACGAGTTCAATCGCAACCGCGGCACGCATCTCGTCGCGATCGAGAGCGTGCACGTCGAGCCGCTCGGCCTGTATTCACGCAAGGTCAAGTCGCTGGCGGAGCTTGCCGACGGTGCCAACGTCGCGCTGCCGAACGATCCGAGCAATACCGGTCGCGCGCTGCTGCTGCTGCAGGCGGCGGGGCTGGTCACGCTGAAGGATCCGGCCAATCCGGTGTCGACGCTGAAGGACGTCGCGGCGAATCCGAAGAACCTGAAGTTCCGCGAGCTGGAAGCCGCGACGCTGCCGCGCGTGCTCGGCCAGGTCGACGCGGCGGTCATCAACACGAACTACGCGCTCGACGCCAAGCTCGACCCGTCGAAGGACGCGCTGGCGATCGAAGACTCGAAGACGCCGTACGTGAACGTGCTCGTCGCGCGCGAGGACAACCAGAACGCGCCGGCCGTGAGGAAGCTCGCCGAGGCGCTGCACGGCGCCGAGGCCAAGGCGTTCATCGAGAAGAAGTACCACGGCGCGGTGCTGCCCGCGTTTTGATCCTCGCCGTCACCTCTCCCGCTCGCGGGAGAGGTCGCGCCGCAGGCGCGGGTGGGGGCACTCTTGATGCGATGTTTCACGACTTCCCTCACCCCGACCCTCTCCCGCCAGCGGGAGAGGGAGAAAGACGTTGCCCCGTCCCTTGATCCTTGCCGCCGCCTTCCTGCGAATGGAAGGGAAGAGCATTGGCCACCTCTCCCGCTCGCGGGAGAGGTCGACGCGCGAAGCGCGGCGGGTGAGGGGATTCGGAGCGAGGCGCTTCACTCCGATCGCCCTCACCCCAACCCTCTCCGCCAGCGGGAGAGGGAGAGTGCATCTCCCGCCAGCGGAAGAGCGGAAAGCGGCCTCCCTCGAAAGTGGGGGAGCGCGGAAAGATGACCGCAGCGGAGCCGTGGCCCCGAACACGCATCTGCTACGTCCTGCTATCGTCGCGCTCCGCATTTTTCCGGGCGTTCCCGACGTGATCACCCAGCAACAATTCGACACGCTCGCCGCGCAAGGCTGCAACCGCATTCCCGTCGCGCGCGAGGTGCTGTCCGATCTCGACACGCCGCTGTCGGTCTACCTGAAGCTCGCCGACGGGCCGTATGCCTACCTGTTCGAGTCGGTCGAGGGCGGCGAGAACTGGGGGCGCCATTCGATCATCGGCCTGCCGTGCCGGCGCGTGTACTCGTTGCGTGGGCGCACGCTGAGCGTCGAGGAGCTCGGCGAGGTCGTCGAGACGCGCGAGGTCGACGATCCGCTCGCCGAGATCGAGAAGATCCGCGCGGGCTTCAAGGTCGCCGAGGTCGAGGGGCTGCCCGCGTTCACCGGCGGCTTGGTCGGGCACTTCGGTTTCGAGACGATCGGCTGGATCGAGCCGCGTCTCGACCGCAACGACAAGCCCGACCTGCTCGGCACGCCGGACGCGCTGCTGATGCTCAGCGAGGAAGTCGCCGTGTTCGACAACCTCAAGGGGCGCCTCTACCTCATCGTGCACGCCGATCCGTCGCAACCGCAGGCGTACGCGCGTGCGCGCCGCCGCCTCGACGAGCTGGTGTTCCGCCTGCGCCATTCCGGCTCCGGCTATCCCGACGTGCTCGATCCGAAGGCGTTGCAGGAGCAGGATTTCCGCTCCAGCTTCACGCGCGAGGAATTCGAGGCGATGGTGGAGAAGGCGAAGGACTACATCCGCGCCGGCGACATCTTCCAGGTCGTGCCTTCGCAACGCCTGTCGGTGTCGTTCCGCGCACGCCCGGTCGACGTCTACCGCGCCCTGCGCGCCTTGAACCCGTCGCCGTACATGTACTTCGTCGATCTCGGCCGCACACAGATCGTCGGCTCGTCGCCGGAGATCCTCGTGCGCCTGAAGCAGGGCCGCGTCGTCGTGCGCCCGATCGCCGGCACGCGACCGCGCGGCAAGACGCACGAGGAAGACCTCGCGCTCGAACAGGAACTCCTCGCCGACACGAAGGAGCGCGCCGAGCACCTGATGCTGATCGACCTCGGCCGCAACGACGTCGGCCGCGTGAGCAGGACCGGCACGGTCGAGCTGACCGAGAGCTTCGTCGTCGAGCGCTATTCGCACGTCATGCACATCGTCAGCCAGGTCGAGGGCGAACTGCGCGACGGGCTCAGCTACGTGGACGTGCTGAAGGCGACGTTCCCCGCCGGCACCGTCAGCGGCGCGCCCAAGATCCGCGCGATCGAGATCATCCAGGAACTCGAGCCGCACAAGCGCAACATCTATTCCGGCGCGATCGGCTACATCGGCTGGAACGGCGACGCCGACACCGCCATCGCGATCCGCACGGCCGTGATCCAGGACGGCTACCTGCACGTGCAGGCCGGCGCCGGCGTGGTCTACGACTCCGACCCCGCGAAGGAATGGGAGGAGACGATGAACAAGGGGCGCGCCCTGTTCCGTGCGGTGGCGCAGGCGGCGGGCGGGCTCTGATCCCGCGGGCCCGGGCGGGGCCGATTCTCGGCCTCGGTCCGGTCGCGTGGTCCGCCCCCGCGGCTCGGTGACTTCGGCGGAATCTTCTGTCACCTTTCCCGCGGATCGCGCCACTTGGGCGTCACCATGTCGACGACCCTTCCCGCATTCGATCCGTCCGCCGACGCCGAGCTCGTCGCGCAAAGCCTGAACGGCAGTCGCGAGGCGTTCGCGCGCATCGTCGCGCGCTACCAGTCGCTGGTCTGCTCGATCGGCTACAGCGCGACCGGCAGCCTGAGCGGCAGCGAGGATCTCGCCCAGGAAACCTTCCTCAGCGCCTGGCGGCAGTTGCGTGACCTGCGCGAACCCGCGCGCTTGCGCGCGTGGCTCTGCGGCATCGCGCGCAATCTCGCCCACAACGCCTCCCGGCGCGCCGGTCGCGAGCCGGTCCACGTGGCCGAGCCGATCGAGGCGACCTTCGACGCGCCGGCGGCCGGTCCGTCGCCGCACGAGCAGGCGATCAGCGACGAGGAGCAGGCGATCCTGTGGCGATCGATCGCGAACGTTCCGCCGGTCTATCGCGAACCGCTGGTGCTGTTCTATCGCGAGCAGCAGTCGATCGAAGCCGTCTGTGCGGCACTGGGCCTGAGCGAGGCGGCAGCCAAGCAACGTCTCTCGCGCGGGCGCCGGTTGCTGGAGGAGCAGATCGCGGGTTTCGTCGAAGGCGCGCTCGCGCGCAGCGCGCCGGGTGCCGCTTTCACGTTCGCCGTCATCGCCGCCTTGCCGGCCGCCAGCACCTCGGCGACGGCCGCGGCGATCGGCGCGACCGCCGCGAAAGGCAGTGTCCTGGCCAAGTGGGCCGGATTGGCGGCCGCGTTCAACGCCTTGCTCGGTTTGTTGTTCGGCCTCGCCGGCAGTTATCTCGGCTATCGCCTCGGCTTCGAGGCCACGCGCACGCCGCGCGAGCGGGCCTTGCTCCGCCGGCAGATGCGCGGCATTGCATGGGGACTGGCGTTCTTCCTGCCCGCGCTTTTCGCGTTCAATGCCGCCGGGCCGTTCTGGGCCGGTCATCCGCGGCTCTTCCTCGCAGCGGCGATCGTGTTGCCGCTGGCGTTCGGTGGCTGGATCGTCCGTACGATCCTGGTCTCGACGCGGGCCATGGCAGCGCTACGCGAAGCCGAGCGCGTCGCGCATCCGGAACTGTTCGCCGGCAGCGAGGCGCTCGTGCGGCGTGACTTCAGCGAGTTTCGCAGCACGGCTTCGCTGTTCGGGCTGCCGCTGCTGCACGTGCAGTTCGGCGTGCCGCCGCGCGGTGCCGGGCCGGCGCGCGGCTGGATCGCGATCGGGCCCGCGCATGCCATCGGCATCCTGTACGCGATGGGGGCGACGAGCTGCGGCGGCATCAGCGTCGGCGCTGTCTCCGTAGGGCTCGTGTCGATCGGCTCGGTGAGCGTCGGACTCGTCTCGCTGGCGACCATCGCCGTCGGCTTCCTGGCATTCGGCGGCATCGCGATCGGCGACTTCGCCATGGGCGGCTTCGCCGCTGCGTGGAGCGCTGCGGCTGGCGGCCTGGCCGTCGCCCACGAGGTCGCCGGTGGTGGCTACGCGATCGCCCGGCATGCGAACGACGCGATCGCTTACGCATTGCTGCAGCGCTACGGTTTCGATGCCTTCCTGCGCGTCGCGCTCGGTGCGATCGCCCTGCTCATGGGCGTGCCTGCGGTCTGGTATCTGCGCGTCCTGCGAAGACGACGCCGACCGACCTGAGCCGGCGGCTTCTCGTCGTCCGCTTCCGACCCTCTCCGATCCCTGCGGCCGTGAGCGCCGCAACCTCGTTCCGCAAGCTTGCGGCCTTCGCCGTGCGCTCTCGTGCTGCGCGCGCCACGAACCTCCACGCGATTCCTCGACCCCGACCCCATGAATGCCATCGACCTCCGCTCTCCCGGCCAGGAACGCAACACGGCGCTCGACCTCCTGCGCGCGGCGATCACCGTGCTCGTGGTCGCGCATCACGCCGTGCTCGCCTACCACCCTTACGCGCCGCCGCTCGGGACGTTCGGCGGCGGCGACCGGTCATGGGGCGCGTTTCCCGTCGTCGATGCGCATCGCTGGGCCGGCATCGACGTGTTCGTCGGTTTCAACGACACGTTCTTCATGTCGCTGATGTTCTTCCTGTCGGGGCTGTTCGTATGGCACGGCCTGCAGCGCAAGGGGGCTGCCGGATTCCTGCGCGACCGTGCCTTGCGCCTCGGCCTGCCTTTCCTCGTCTCGGCAGTGGTTCTCGCACCGCTGGCCTACATTCCGGCGTGGCTGCAGCGCGGCGGCACGGGTGGGCCCGGCGGATTCCTGCAGGCGTGGTCGTCGCTGGGCATGTGGCCGGCGGGCCCGGCGTGGTTCCTGTGGGTACTGCTCGTGCTCGACGTGGTGGCCGCGCTCGCTTGGCAGATCATGCCGGACCGGGCGGAGGCCCTCGGCCGGAGCATCGCGGGTCGCACGCCAGCCGTGCTCTTCGCATGGCTCGCCGTCATCGGCGTGATCGCCTTCGTTCCGCTGGCGCGGATCGTCGACCCGTCGAGTTGGTCGACCTACGGGCCGTTCTCCGTGCAGACGAGCCGGATCCTCCTGTACGCCGCTTTCTTCGCGGTCGGCGTCGCCGTCGGCGCCTGGGGCATCGAGCGCAGTGTGCTCGCCGCGCAGGGGGCGCTGGGGCGCCGCTGGGTGCGCTGGTCGAACGGGGCGGCGGCCGCGTACGTCCTCCTCGTCGCACTCTTCATCACGTTGCTGGTGACCAACGCGAAGCAGCAGCCGGTTCCCGGGCTGGAGACCGCGACGCTGGCCGCCTTCGCCGTCTCCTGCGCGGCCACGTCGCTCGCGTTCCTTGCATTGTTCCTGCGTTTCGCGCGGCACCGCGGCGCGATTTCCGCCAGCCTCGTCCGCAACGCCTACGGCATCTACCTCGTCCACTATGCCGGCGTCACCTGGCTGCAGTTCGCGCTGCTCGACATCGACTGGCCGGGCGCGGCCAAGGGCATGACGGTCTTCTTCGGCGCACTGGCCCTGAGCTGGGCGACGGTTTCCGCGGTGCGCCGCGTGCCGGTCGTCGCCCGCGTGCTCTGATTCCGCCGCGCACACCCGTGCGGCGGCGGTCCGCTTGATCGCGGCGGTCCGTCTGCGCCACGCTTCCGTCCTTGCCTATGTTGAACCGTCCATCCAAGCGTTACGAGGCCCTCGCCGAGGAGATCGAGGCGTCGATCCGCGCGGGTACCCTGCAGCCGGGCGACCGCCTGCCCTCCGTGCGGCAGACGGCGGCGAGCCGCGGAGTGCATCCATCGACGGTGTTCCAGGCCTACTACCGGCTCGAGGCGCGCGGACTGGTGCGGGCGCATGCGCGGTCCGGCTACTACGTCGCCGCCGCGACGCCGCCGGCCGAGCTGGATCGCGCATCGGAGCCGGACGGCGATTCGATCGAGGTCGACGTCGGCGAGCGCGTGTTCGCGATCCTCAAGGCGACGATGCGCCGCGACGTGGTGCCGCTCGGCTCGGCGTTCCCCAGCCCGCTGCTGTTTCCGCTGGCACGCCTCGCGCGCACGATGGCGGCGACGGTGCAGAAGCTCGACCCACGCGCGAGCGTGGACCACCTGCAGCAAGGCAATGCCGACCTGCGGCGGCAGATCGCGTTGCGCTATCTCGCCGACGGCATGCACGTCGACGCCGACGACCTCGTCGTCACGAACGGCGCGATGGAAGCCTTGCACCTGTCGCTGGCCGCGGTGACGCGTCCGGGCGACGCGGTCGTGGTCGAGTCGCCGACGTTCTACGCCGCGCTGCAGGCGCTGGAACAGCGCGGCCTGCGCGCGATCGAGGTGGCGACGCACCCGCGCGAAGGCATCGAACTCGGCGCGCTGGCCGAGGCGCTCGAACGCCAGCGTCCTGCCGCGTGCTGGCTGATGACGAATTTCCAGAATCCGCTCGGCGGCCTGATGCCGGAGGCCAAGAAGCGCGAGCTCGTCGCGCTGCTCGCGCGCCACGACACGCCGCTGATCGAGGACGACGTCTATGCCGAACTCCATTTCGATCCGCGCCGGCCCCTGCCGGCGAAGGCGTACGACGAACACGGCCTCGTGCTGCACTGCTCCTCGTTCTCCAAGTGCCTCGCCCCCGGCTACCGCATCGGCTGGGTCGCGCCGGGGCGTTGGCGACAGGCCGTCGCGCGCCTGAAGCTGTCGACTACGCTGACGGCGTCGACGCCGGCCGAAACGGCGCTCGCCGCCTATCTCGAACACGGCGGCTACGACCGTCACCTGCGCAAGCTGCGGCAGCAGCTCGCGAGCCAGCAGCAGGCGATGCTCGCGGCGATCGCGCGCCACTTCCCGGCCGCGACGCGTGCGACGCGACCGGACGGCGGCTACTTCCTGTGGCTGGAACTGCCGCCCGGCATCGACGCGATGGACCTGCACCGGCGCGCGCTGGCGCTGTCGATCAGCGTCGCTCCCGGACCGATTTTTTCCTCGCGCGCCGAGTTCTCGCACCACCTGCGCCTGAACTACGGCCACCCCTGGGACGCGCGCTTCGAGGAGGCGATGGCGGCGCTGGGAAGGCTGGCTGCGACAATTCGCGCAGCCTGATCCGGTCGTTCCGGACGCAACTGATCGGGTCATCGCGGTGCCGTGCCGCTATCGTTCGCTGCAATGGAAAAGACGGGCGAACCACGATGGCCGGCAAGATCCTGATCCTCGCCGCGCTGGCGGCAATCCTCTACAACCTCGGTGCGGGGCTGTACTACATGATGGTGGACGACGGTTCCACCGGGCGCACGGTGAAGGCGCTGACCTGGCGCATCGGCCTGTCGGTCGGGTTGATCCTCGCCGTGATGTTCTTCATGTGGATGGGCTGGATCCAGCCGCACGGTGTCGGACAATAGACACCACGACCGTATCGACGGAAACCCCGATGCAACGACCGTTCGCGCTCGCCCTGCTCCTGTCCTTGCCGGCCCTGTCCGCGCCCGCGGCCTTCGCCGACGACGGCGTGGCCGAGCGGCTGGCTGCCTGCGCCGCTTGCCACGGCAAGCAGGGTGAAGGCATTCGCGGCGCCGAGTACTACCCGCATCTCGCCGGCAAGCCGGCCGGCTACCTGTTCGAGCAGCTCAAG
Organism: Rhodanobacteraceae bacterium UBA703; assembly: GCA_002297645.1. GTDB lineage: Bacteria > Pseudomonadota > Gammaproteobacteria > Xanthomonadales > Rhodanobacteraceae > Dokdonella_A. The sequence goes on from DBMH01000196.1 coordinate 12,271, forward strand.
GGGTTCCGCGACGGTCGTCGCGTGAACGCGCAGATGAGCTGGCTGGTGCAGTTCGCCGACGACGCCTGGCTGCGCGAGATCGCCGACTACTACGCAGCGATGCCGCCGCGCTCGCACGCCGCCGACACCGGCGCGGAGCAGCTGACGCCGGAGCGCCGCGAGCGCGCCGAGCGTCTCGTGCGGGAAGGCGATCCCGCGCGCAACGTGCCCGCGTGCAGCGCCTGCCACGGCGCCGACCTCGCCGGTCTCGAGCCCGGCATTCCCGCCACCGTCGGCCTGCCCGCCGACTACATCGTGGCGCAGTTCGGCCACTGGCGGAACGGCACGCGCCGTGCGCTGGAACCGGACTGCATGCACGAGGTCGCCAAGGCGATCGCACCCGAGGACATCCGCGCGATCGCGACGTGGCTGTCGCAGCAGTCGAATCCGGAAGGCACGCATCCGGCGCCCGCCGGCCGCTTCGAGCCGCCGTCGTCCTGTGGTGCGATCACGGCGGAGGGCGTGCGATGACGCTGCGCCGGATCCTCTTCGTTTCCCTGCTGGTGCTGCTGCCGTTCGTGCTCGCCGCGGTGGCGATCTCCGGCGTGCTGTTCGCGCGACAGGGCGGCTTCGCGCCGTACCGGGTGCCGCACGACGGCAGCCGTGTGGTTCCCGCCGATGCGGCG
>DBMH01000091.1 GCA_002297645.1 Rhodanobacteraceae bacterium UBA703
CAAGCTCGGCGCGCTGCTGAAGGAACAGCTGAACCGCTGATGGCAATCGGCGGCGCGCGGGATCCCGCGCGCCGCTTCCAGGCATGATGCGCGCACCGTCACCGGTGCGCGTTTTTTCTGATTAGGGATACCCCCGCGCGATGACCAAGTCGGAGCTGATCGAAGCCCTGGCCTCGAGGCAGAAGCACCTCGCTTCCGCCGACGTCGAACTGGCCGTGAAGAGCGTGCTCGAACAGATGAGCCAGTCGCTGGCGAACGGCGAGCGCATCGAGATCCGCGGTTTCGGCAGTTTCTCGCTGCACTATCGCCCGCCGCGCATGGGGCGCAATCCGAAGACCGGCGATTCCGTCGCGTTGCCGGGCAAGCACGTGCCGCACTTCAAGCCCGGCAAGGAACTGCGCGAGCGCGTCAACGAATCGGCGGCGAAGGCGGAAGAGGCGGCTTGACGGGTCCGGCGGGTTTGCCTGCCCGCGGCAGGGAGCGCCGATGCAGCGTGCTAACGTTGGCGCAGCCCCGCTTCCCGGTGGCGGTCCCGCTCCGAACCCGGCCCTGCGATCCATGCGTCCGATCCTGATCCTGCTGATGCTCATCGTCGTCGCTGCCGGCGTGGCGTTCGGCGCGCTCAATGCGGTCGCGGTTCCGCTCGATTTCCATTTCTTCCGGTTCGAGGCGCCCGTCGGTGTCGCGCTGCTGGCGGCCTTGCTGGCCGGCTGGCTGCTCGGCGGACTGGTGGCGTGGCTCGGCCCCGCCGCTCGGCAGCGTCGCGAGCTGCGCCGGCTGCGCCAGGAACTGCGCGCGGCGCAGGCGGCAAGGACGACCGATCGCCCATGAACGAACTCGCGCTGCTGTTCCTGCTGCTTCCCGTGGCTGCATTCTCCGGCTGGATGCTCGGCCGCCGCGGCGGGGAGCGCACGTCCGGCGCGCGCGTCAGCGAGCTGTCCACGAGCTACTTCCGCGGCCTCAACTATTTGCTCAACGAGCAACAGGACAAGGCGATCGAGGTCTTCCTCAAGCTCGCCGAGATCAACCGCGACACGGTCGAGACGCATCTCGCCCTCGGCAACCTGTTCCGCCGCCGCGGCGAGGTCGATCGCGCCATCCGCGTGCACCAGCACCTGATCGCGCGGCCCAACCTCAGCCAGGAAGAGAAGACCGTCGCGTTGCTCGAACTCGGCGAGGACTACATGCGCGCGGGCCTGCTCGACCGCGCCGAGACGCTGTTCACCGACCTCGTCGCGATGGACGCGCTGGCGCCTTCCGCGCTCAGGCACCTGATCTCGATCTACCAGCACGAGCGCGACTGGAACAAGGCGATCGAACACGCGCGCCGGCTCGAGGAAGCGGGCGGCGAGTCGCAGGGAGCGACGATCGCGCAGTTCCAGTGCGAACTGGCCGAGCAGGCGCGTGCACAGGGACTGCCCGAGGAGGCGCGCGCGCGCGTGGCGGACGCGTTCGCGGCCCAGGCGGACTGCGTCCGGGCGAGCATGATCGAGGGCCGCATCGAGGCGTCCGCCGGCAATTTCCCCGCCGCCATCCGGGCCTTCGAGCGCGTCGCCGAGCAGGACGTGGACTACGTCCCGGAAATCCTCTCGCCCCTGCTCGACTGCTATGCGCGCGCGCAGCAGATGCAGCGCGCCGAGCAGTTCCTGCTCGACATCACCGAGCGCTACCAGGGCGTATCGCCGGTGCTGGCGCTGGCCAAGCTCTACGCGACGACGCGCGGCGAAGCGTCCGCGATCGACTTCCTCAACCACATCCTGCGCCAGCGGCCGTCCGTCCGCGCGCTGATGGCGCTGATCGACGTGAACCTGCACACCGCCAGCGGCGAGGTGCGGGAGAACTTCCTGACCCTGCGCGATCTCACGCGCCAGCTCGTCGAGGGAAAGGCGATGTACCGCTGCAACCGCTGCGGCTTCGGAGCCAAGGCCCACCACTGGCAATGCCCGAGCTGCAAGACGTGGGGTTCGGTGCGGCCGATCCATGGCGTCGTAGGCGAGTGACGGGATGGCCGGCGGGTGGTGCGGCTTCGGTTTCCGCCTCGCGGTCGTGATCGCGACGGGCGGTTTGTCCGCCTTCCTGACGGTGCTGGCGATCCGCTACGCGATGAGCCGGCGCCTGCTCGACCTGCCCGGGCAGCGCCGCTCGCATGCACAGCCGACGCCGCGCGGCGGCGGCATCGCGATCGTCGTCGCGATGCTCGCCGGTGTTCTCGCGCTGGCGATCGGGGAGGGCAGGGCCGACCGGCTGCCTCTGCTCCTGCCGCCGGTCATCGGCGTCGCCTGGGTCGGCTGGCTCGACGATCATGGTGGATTGTCGGCGCTCAAGCGCCTGGCGATGCACTTGGCGGCGGCGGTCTGGGTGTTTGCCGGCCCCCTGTTGTTGATCACCGTGTTCCCGCTTGCCGACGTCGATGTCAGCCCGCTTGTCTTGATTACGGCGTCAATGGTGACGCTCTGGATTGCCTGGTCGATCAACCTGCACAACTTCATGGACGGCATCGACGGCCTGCTGACCCTGCAGGCGATGTTCGTGCTGCTCGCGCTGTCCGCGTTCGCGCTCCTTCGCGGCGTCGAGGGGAGTGCGCTTCTCCTGGTGGGCGCGGCGGCCTGCGCGGGCTTCCTGCCTTTCAACTTCCCGCGTGCGCGCATCTTCATGGGTGACGTCGGCAGCGGGGTGCTCGGCTTCGTCATCGGCGTCGGCGTGCTCTGGCAGATCGCCAATCCGCGGATCGCCGCGACGACCGGCCTGATTCTCTGCTCGGCCTTCGTCACCGACGCGACCTGCACCCTGCTTTCGCGCGTGCTGCGCGGCCGGCGTTGGTATAGTGCGCACCGCGAACACCTGTACCAATGGCTGGTGCGCAGCGACTTCAGCCACGCGCAGGTCGTCGGCCTGTACATGGCGTGGAACCTCCTGCTGGCCTTGCCTGTCGCTTACTGGATGAATCGACCGATTGCCGCTTCGTCGCCGGCGGCCTCGCTTGCGGGGTTCGCCTTCGTCTACGTTTCCGCGCTGACGGCCTGGGGCCTCGGCAAGCGGTGGTGCCTGCGCCGCGTGCGCCTGCGGAGCCTTTCATGCAATTGCGCAAGCTGATCGCCGGCATCCACCCGCGCCTCGCCGTCGTCGCGCACGACATGCTGATGGTCTGGGTCGCCTGGACCACGGTCAGCATGCTGCGCTGGTCGCTGGAGCCGAACCCGTCGCCGGTGACGCTGTTCGGTCCCGAGACGTGGCTGGTGCTCGCCGCGCAGGGACTGATCTTCTGGTGGACGGGCCTGTATCGGGGCCTCTGGCGTTTCGCCAGCGTGCCGGACATCTGGAACATCTTCCGCGCCTGCGTGCTCGGCGCGCTCGCGGCCGCGATCACGCTGTTCCTCTACAACCGCCTCGTCACCGTGCCGCGGACGGTACTGGCGATCTATCCGCTGGTGCTGGCCGTCCTGCTCGGCGTGCCGCGGCTCCTGTACCGCTACTGGAAGGACAGCCGGCTCGACTTCACCACGCGCACGCCGAGCCAGCGCGTGCTGGTCCTCGGGGCCGGCAAGGCCGGCGAGGCGCTGGTGCGCGACCTGAAGCGCGAGAACCGCTACGCCCCGGTCGGCTTCCTCGACGACAACCCGCAATTGCGCGGTTCGCGCCTGCACGGCATTCCCGTGCTCGGCGGGCTCGACCAGCTGCAGCCGCTCGCGCGCGAAACCGCGGCCGAAATGCTGGTCATCGCGATCCCGGCGGCGAGCAAGGGACAGATGCGCCGCGCGGTGGAGTTGTGCGAAGCCACCGGCCTGCCGTTCCGTACCGTGCCGCGGCTGGAGGACGTCGTTTCCGGGCGATCCAGCTTCAACGAGCTGAAGGAAGTCGCGATCGAGGACCTGCTCGGCCGCGAGCCGGTGCAGCTCGACTGGACCGCGATCCGTACGCGCCTCGCCGGCAAGCGCGTCCTGGTCAGCGGCGGCGGCGGTTCGATCGGTTCGGAGCTGTGCCGCCAGATCGCGCGCCTCGGCGCCGAGTCGCTGACCGTGCTCGAGCTGTCCGAATTCAACCTCTACACCATCGAGCAGGAACTGCGTCGGGACTTCCCGGACCTGCTGTTCAATGCCTGGCTCGGCGACTGCACCGACACGGTGACCTGCGAACGCGTGTTCGCGACGACGAAACCGCAGATCGTCTTCCACGCCGCCGCCTACAAGCACGTGCCGCTGCTGCAGGGGCAGGTGCGCGAAGCGTTCCGCAACAACGTGCTCGGCACGCGCGCGCTGGCCGACGCGGCCGATCGCAGCGGCGTCGAGAGCTTCGTGCTGATCTCGACCGACAAGGCCGTCAATCCGACCAGCGTCATGGGCGCCTGCAAGCGCGTCGCCGAGATCTATTGCCAGAACCTTGCGCAGCGCTCGCAGACGCGTTTCATCACGGTGCGGTTCGGCAACGTGCTCGACTCGGCCGGATCCGTCGTGCCGCTGTTCCGCGAGCAGATCCGCAACGGCGGGCCGGTCACGGTCACGCATCCGGAGATCACGCGCTACTTCATGACGATTCCCGAAGCCTGCCAGCTGATCCTGCAGGCGTCGGTGCTCGGCAACGGCGGCGAGATCTTCGCGCTCGACATGGGCGAGCCGGTCAAGATCCGCGACCTCGCCGAGCAGATGATCCGGCTCGCCGGTCGCCAGGAGGGCAGCGAGGTCGCGATCGTCTACACCGGCCTGCGTCCGGGCGAGAAGCTGTTCGAGGAACTGTTCCACCCGCAGGAGCAGTACACCGACACCACGCACGCCAAGATCTTCCTCGCGCAGCCGCGCAGCATGGCGTGGAGCCTGCTGCTGGCGCAACTGCGCAACGGCGAGCAGGCCACGCGCGACTTCGACGAGGACGCGCTGCGGCGCGTCGTCGAGCAATTGCTGCCGGAGTTCGCGACCCACCCGGCGACCGGTACCGGCGCGACCATCATCGCGCTCGAATCAAGACGAGAAGGATGAGGACAGGAATGAGCAAGCGTATGCGCAAGGTGGTCTTCCCAGTGGCCGGTCTCGGCACGCGCTTCCTGCCGGCGACCAAGGTCGTGGCCAAGGAAATGCTGCCGGTGCTCGATCGTCCGCTGATCCAGTACGCGGTCGACGAGGCCGTCGACGCCGGCGCCGATACGCTGGTGTTCGTCACCAACCGCTACAAGCACGCGATCGCCGATTATTTCGACAAGGCCTACGAGCTCGAGAGCAAGCTCGCGCAGTCGGGCAAGAACGATCTGCTGGCGATGGTGCAGGGCACGCTGCCCAAGCACGTGCGTTGCGTGTTCGTGACGCAGCCGGAAGCGCTCGGCCTCGGGCACGCGGTACTGTGCGCGAAGCCCGTCGTCGGCGACGAGCCGTTCGGCGTCGTGCTGCCGGACGACCTGATCTGGAACGGCAGGGGGGCCGGCGCGCTGCGCCAGATGTCCGATCTTTCCGTGCGCGAGAACGGCGCCGGCGTGATCGCGGTCGAGGAGGTCGCGCGCGAGCAGACCGACAAGTACGGCATCGTCGACGCGAGTCCGCTGTCCGAGCGCGCGGCCAAGATCAACCTCGTCGTCGAGAAGCCCAAGCCCGACGTCGCGCCGTCGAACCTCGCGATCGTCGGCCGCTACGTGCTGCCGGGCCGCATCTTCGAGCTGCTGGAGACGACGAAGCCCGGCGCCGGCGGGGAGATCCAGCTGACCGACGCGATCGAGGCGTTGCTGGCCGAGCGTTCGGTACTGGCCTACCGTTTCGAGGGCACGCGCTTCGATTGCGGCAACAAGCTCGGCCTGGTCAAGGCGACGCTGGCGATGGCGCTGGAGGATCCGGCGCTGGTGGAACCGACGAAGGGTTTCATCCGCGAGCTTTGCGATTGATCGCTTCCCGGATGGCGTCATTCCGGGGCCGCGCGCCGCGCGGAACCGGGAATCCACGTCGATCCTGTTTCCAGGGCGAAACGGATTCCCGCTTCCGCGGGAATGACGCCTCGTCCGATTCCGGCGTTTCCGCATGGACCTGAGCTACATCCTCAACCACCTCGGCGAAGATCGCGAACGCTATTTCGGCGCGGTCGCGCCGCCCATCGTGCAATCGTCGATCTTCGCGTTCCCGACGGTCGACGCGATGCGCGCGGGCTTCCGCGACGAATTCGGCCGGCACGTCTACACGCGCGGCAACAACCCGACGGTCGAGATCCTGCGCAGGAAGGTCGCCGCGCTCGAAGGGGCCGAGGACTGCCTCATGTTCGGCAGCGGCGCGGCGGCGATGTCGGCCGGCGTGATCGCCTGCGTCCAGGGGGGCGACCACGTCGTCTGCGTCGCCAAGCCGTACAGCTGGACGCGCGCGGTGCTGAAGGACCTGCTCGGCCGCTTCGGCGTGACCACGACCTTCGTCGACGGCACCGACACGGCGAACTTCGAGGCGGCGCTGACCGAGCGCACGCGCCTGATCGTGCTCGAAAGCCCGAACTCGATGACGTTCGAGCAGCAGGATCTCGCCGCCGTCGCGGCGCTCGCGAAGCCACGCGGCATCCGCACGCTGGTCGACAACAGCTATGCGACGCCGCTGAACCAGTCGCCGCTGGCGCTCGGCATCGATCTCGTCGCGCATTCGGCGACGAAGTACCTCAACGGCCACAGCGACGTCGTCGCCGGCGCGCTCTGCGGCAGCGAAGCCCTTCTGCGCGAGGTGTTCCGCGGTCCCTACATGACGCTCGGCGCAATCTTGGCGCCGCACGACGCCTGGCTGATGATCCGCGGCCTGCGCACGCTGCCGATCCGCCTGCAGCGCATCGCCCGGACGACGTGCGAGGTGCTGGCCTTCCTCGAGGCGCATCCGCGCGTGCGCCGCGTGTACTCGCCGCACGCCAGCGCGAACCCGCAGCTCGCGTTGACGGAGAGCCAGCTCCGCGGCGCCAGCGGCCTGTTGACGGTCGAGCTCGACGTGGCGGATGTCGCCGCCGTGGAGCGTTTCTGCGACGGACTCGCGCGCTTCCTGATGACGGTATCGTGGGGCGGCTACGAGTCGCTCGCGTTCCCGGTCTGCGCGGTATTCCCGAAAGACGCGCCGCTGCATCCCGTCGCCGGCGTGCCGTTGAGTCTCGTGCGCCTGTCGATCGGCCTGGAGGAGCCTGTCGTGCTGATCGACGACCTGCGCGACGCCTTGGCGCGGTTGTGACACACGCCGCGACGACGAAAGCAGCGGGCTAGCGCACCATCACGAAAAGCCGCCAGCTCACCAGGCCGGCGCCGAGTGCGAGCAGGACGAGTGCGAACGCGGCGGCCTGGAGCCAGCGTCCGAACCGCAATGCAGCGGGGCCGTAGCGGACCGGCGTGTCGCGCAGCGGACGCGCCCCGGCGAGGGGCCAGCGACCTTGCTCGCCGATGCAGCGTGCAGTGCGAGCGGCGTGTCCGCCGAGCAGCAGCAGGCACACGCCGACCATCGCCGTCACGACGGCCAGCCAGAGGCGCATCTGCGCGATCATCTGATCGGCCGTCAGCTGCTCGGCGCGAACCGACAACCAGCGATGAGCGGCGATCACGAGTGCCGCGGCCGCCAACGTCGCGACGATCAGGACGATGGCGACGACGCGGCGCTGGCGCGGATCGGCGCGCTGGATCTCGATGCGGGCGGAATCGTTCGTCGGCATGGGGCGGCACTATAGCCGCGCCTGCGGTCGCCGATCGCGCCGTCCATCGCCGATTCGGTGCGGCTGCTATCCTTGCGTGATGAAACGACTCCTGTCCCCGGCGCTCGCAGCGCTGCTGCTTTCCGCCTGCCAGAGCCCCCCGACGCGATCGACTGCCGGTGCGGCTGCACTGTTGTCGCCGATGCCGGCGGCCGGCGAGTACGACAACCATGAACAGGTCTGGGCCGCGCTCGGCGGCGGTGGAGCCGCGTCGCCGGCGCACGTCGTCGTGGCGGTCGAAGCGATTGATCGCGACTGGATGGTCTGGCGCGTGCATTTCGACGCGGCGCAAGCCATGGACGCGACCTGGGCTTTCCGCCGCACCGATGCAACGACCTGGCTGCCGCATCGGGCGACGATCGCGCAGCCGGGGATCGGCAAGAACTTCGACGCGACGCAGTGGACGCCGCTCGATGCCTGTTCGCTGCGCGGTACGTCCGCGGCGCTCGTGCGCGCGGATGCCGCGGCGTGCAGTGCGATCGTACCCGGGCTCGGCGCGCAGGCGGCCCTGTTGCCGATCGCATTCCAGACGGAAGGGGAGTGGCTGCGCGTGCGCCTCTACGCGGATCAGGCGCGCGGACCGGATGCGCGCAGCGAGGCGCGTCGCGTCGCCTGGTTCGGTGGCTGGACGGCGATCAACGGCGGCGGGCCGGGTGCGGCCGCGGACAGTGCGGACTGGCACATGGATCGCAACGTGCGCCTCGGCAGCGAAGGCGGACGCGTACCGCTGCTGTGGCGCGACGGCAAGCGCTCCGGCTATTCGCTGACGCTGGAGCGCCTGACGTACCGCGACGGCAACGTGCCGGTGTTGAAGCTCTCCATCGTCGACGATGCCGGTGGCGGCACGCTGGCCTACGCATGGGCGAATCCGGAAGCGACGCGCATCGGCCTCAACCTGGGCTGGGTGCAGGTCGGGCTCGAGCGTGGTGGCGCTGCTGCGATCCGCCCGGGATCGCCATGATCCGGGAAGGTCGAAAGGGGGCGCGAGTTGCGTCTTCGTAATATCCAATCGCGGCCCTCGGTGGCCGCACTTTTCACGATGGAAACCCGATGGAACACATAGCCTGGAGTGACTTCGAGAAGGTGCTGATCGTCGCCGGCACCGTGAAGCGCGTCGAACCCTTTCCGGAAGCGCGCAAGCCGGCCTACAAGTTCTGGGTGGATTTCGGTCCGTACGGCGAGAAGAAGACCAGCGCGCAGGTCACGAACCTGTATTCGCCGGAGGACCTCGTCGGCCGCCAGATCGTCGGCATCATCAACTTTCCCCCGAAGCAGATCGGGCCGTTCGTGTCGGAATTCCTGTTGACCGGCTTTCCCACCGACGACGGCGTCGTCGTCACCGCGATCGAACGGCCGGTGCCGGACGGCACGCGGCTGGCCTAGGAACGAACCCATGGCCGCGGCGTTCTGGAACTCCGAAGCGAGCCGGGTCGGCGGCCGCATCGCGCGCGTGCACACGGCCGACGTCGACTGCAAGGGCTACGTCCATCACGCGAGCGAGGCCGATCCGCACTACGAGATCCGGAGCGACAGGACCGATCGTGTGGCGCTCCAGAAGGACCGTGCGTTGCGGCGGCTTCACGACTGAGGCAGCGGACGGCGGAGCGGCTGCGGACGTGAAGAACGAGCCTTTCTGCACCATCGGCCACTCCACGCGCTCGATCGACGAGTTCGTCGGCATGCTGCAACACGCCAGTGTGGCGCAGGTCGTCGATATCAGGACGGTGCCGCGTTCGCGCACGAATCCCCGGTACGACCGGGAGGCGCTGACGTCCTCGCTGGGGCCGTTCGGGATCGGCTACGAGCATCTGGCGGCGCTCGGTGGCCTGCGCGGCAAGCGCCGCGACGTGCCGCGCGACCTCAACGCGTTCTGGCGCAACGAGAGCTTCCACAACGACGCCGACTACGCGATGGGAGAGGACTTCCACGCGGGACTCGCGCGGCTGCGCGAACTCGGTCGCGGCCGGCGTTGCGCGATCCTGTGTGCGGAAGCCGTCTGGTGGCGCGGCCATCGTCGCATCGTCGCCGACTACCTGCAGGCCGGCGGCGCCGACGTGCTCCATCTCATGGGGCCCGCACACGCCGAGCCAGCCCGCCTGACGATCGCCGCGCGCGCGATCGCCCCGGACGTCCTGGCGTATCCCGCGCTGCCGGAGGAGATGGACCGTGAGCCGTCGGCGTCGTGACGGGACCTCAGGCCGCGGTCGCGTCCGGCGACTGCCAGTCTTCCGGCGTCAGCGGCGGCAAGCCGTGACGCAGGCGCGCCCGGTCGCATTGCGGACTCGGCTCGCCGTATTCCCAGGAGGGCGCCAGTTCGCGGCAGGGGCTGGGGCGGCGATCGTAGATGCCGCAGGTGGTGCGATCGCCGATCCCGCCTTGCAGGGCGATGCAGCGTTCGGTGCCGGTTTCGGTGCCGCGCATGACGAGGCGATGCGGGTCGAGCTTCGAGGCGAGATCCCGCGGCACCCGTCCGCCGAGATGCGGTTCCGCCTCGGTCCAGTAGAACGCCACGCGATACGTCGCGCAGCAGGCACCGCAACGCAGGCAGGGATGGATCCAGGGCATCGGACGGCGGCAATGGAGAAAGCGGTCGCGATTCTAGAACGCGGGCTTTCCCGCTGAAAACCTCCCGATGCGCGGGCCGTGGGAAAGTCGGGCGCCTGGGGATCCAGTGGCTCCGGTCGCCACTGCCACGCATCCGGGAAAGCGATCGTCGCCCGGCCATGGGGCGACGATCGGAACGGTCGTCTCGCGGCGCAGCGGAATCCTGGCGGCCGACGAACTGCCCGTCGGCCATCCCCTCAGAGGGCTTCGAAAATACCGGCGGCGCCCATGCCGGTGCCGATGCACATCGTCACCATGCCGTACTTCTGCTTGCGTCGGCGCAGGCCGTGCACCAGCGTCGCCGCGCGGACCGCGCCGGTCGCGCCGAGTGGGTGGCCGAGCGCGATCGCGCCGCCGAGCGGATTGACCTTCGAGGCGTCGAGGCCGACGTCGCGGATCACGGCCAATGCCTGCGCGGCGAAGGCCTCGTTGAGCTCGATCCAGTCGAGCTGCTCCTTGTTGACGCCGGCGACGTCGAGCGCCTTCGGGATCGCCGCGATCGGGCCGATGCCCATGATCTCCGGCTTGACGCCGGCGACGGCGAAGCCCACGAAGCGCGCGAGCGGCGTCAAGCCGTAGGCCTTGACCGCGTGCTCGCTGGCGAGCAGCACGGCGCCCGCGCCATCGGACATCTGCGAGGAATTGCCGGCCGTCACGCTGCCGCCCATGCGGAACACGGGCTTCAGCTTGGCGAGCCCTTCGAGGCTGGTGTCCTTGCGCGGGCCTTCGTCGACCGAGACGACGCGGTCGTCGGTGCGGATCGTGTGCGTGGCGAGGTCCGGATAGTGGTCGTCGAGCGCGAACGGCACGATCTCGTCGGCGAACTCTCCGGCCGCGATCGCGGCGAGCGCTTTCTGGTGCGAGGCGAGCGCGAACGCGTCCTGGTCTTCGCGGCTGACCTTCCACTGCTCGGCGACCTTCTCGGCGGTGATGCCCATGCCGTAGGCGATCGCGACGTTGTCGTCGGCGAACGCGGCCGGATTCATCGCGATCTTGTTGCCCATCATCGGCACCATGCTCATCGATTCGGTGCCGCCGGCGAGCATGAGATCGGCCTCGCCGAGGCGGATGCGGTCGGCCGCCATCGCGATCGCCTGCAGGCCGGACGAGCAGAAGCGGTTGACGGTGACGGCGGGTACGGTGTCGGGCAGGCCGGCGAGCAACGCGCCGATGCGCGCGACGTTCATGCCTTGCTCGGCCTCGGGCATCGCGCAGCCGATGATGGCGTCGCCGATGCGCGCCGGGTCGACGCCCGGCGCCTTCGCGATCGCGGCGCGCAGCACGTGCGCGAGCAGGTCGTCGGGGCGGGTGTTGCGGAACACGCCGCGCGGCGCCTTGCCGACCGGCGTGCGCACGGCGGAGACGATGTAGGCATCCTGGATTTGCTTGGTCATGGCTTTCTCCGAAAGCCGGGATTGGGGATTCGGGATTGGGGATCCGGCAAAGCTCGAGCCGTCGTCTCCGTTCCTTCCGCCACCGCATCCCGGTGCATTGGTCTTTTTCGAATCCCGATTCTCGAATCCCGAATCTCAGTTCCTGAGCGGCTTGCCCGTCGTCAGCGTGTGCACGATGCGCTCCTGCGTCTTCGGCATCTGCGCGAGTTCGAAGAAGTGCTTGCGCTCCAGGTCGAGCAGCCATTCCTCGTCGACCTGCGAGCCGCGTTCGATCGCGCCGCCGCAGAGCACGTCGCCGATGCGCGTCGCGATCACGTCGTCGTGTCCGGAGATGAAGCGGCCTTCGAGCATGTTGACCAGCGCCATCCTGAGGGTCGCGAGGCCGACGTCGCCGGCGACCGTCACGGCATTGGCCGGCAGCGGCGGGCGATAGCCGGTTTCGGCCATCGCGGCGGCGACTTTCTTCGCGACGTAGAGCAGTTCGAAACCGTTGAACACCACGACGTCGTCCGGACGCAGCAGCCCGAGCTGCTTGGCCTCGAGCGCGCTGCCCGAGGTCTTCGCCTGCGCGACGGTCTCGAACAGGCGCTTGATCTCGGGGAACACGTCGCCGTCGGCGGCGCGTTGCGAGGCGCGCACGGCGATTTCCTTGAGGCCGCCGCCAGCCGGCAGCAGGCCGACACCGGCCTCGACGAGGCCGATGTAGCTTTCGAGCGCGGCGACCGTGCGTGCGCAATGCATCTGGAACTCGCAGCCGCCGCCGAGCGCGAGGCCGCGCACCGCGGCGACGACGGGGACGAGCGAGTACTTGATGCGCAGGCTCGTCTTCTGGAAGTTCGCGATCATCGACTCGAGCCGGTCGATCTGGCCTGCCTGCACGAAGCCGACCATGCCTTTCAGGTCCGCGCCGGCCGAGAACGCCTTGTCGCTGTCCTGCCAGATCACGACCGCCTTCAGGTTCTTCTCGGCGTAGCCGATCGCCTGCTGCACGCCGTCGAGCACGGCGTCGTTGACCGTGTTCATCTTGGTCTTGAACGAGAGGATGCCGACGCCGTCGTCGCCCAGAGACCACAAGCGTACGCCCTCGTTCTCCCACAGCGTCTTGCCGGTATCGAAGGTCTCGCCGATGAGAGCATCCGGGAAAAGCTGGCGCGCGTAGACCGGGTGCGTCGAGCGCGGCGTGTAGGTTCCGGTCTGCGGCGAATACGAGCCGTCGGCGTGGTGCACGCCGTCGATTCTGCCGACCCAGTCGGGCAAGGCGGCGCTGCTCATCGCCTTGCCGGCGGCGACGTCCTCTGCGATCCACTTCGCGACTTCGCTCCAGCCGGCCGATTGCCAGGTCTCGAATGGGCCGAGCTTCCAGCCGTAGCCCCAGCGGATGGCGAAGTCGACATCGCGCGCGGTCTCGGCGATGTCGGCGAGGTGATAGGCGCTGTAGTGGAACAGGTCGCGGAAAACGGCCCAGAGGAACTGGGCCTGCGGATCGTTCGACGTGCGCAGCTTGCCGAACTTCTCGGCCGGATTCTTGATCGCCAGGATCGCGGCGACCTCGTCGGACGGCTTGGCGCCGCTGGCCACGTAGTCCTGCTTCGACAGGTCCAGCACGACGATGTCCTTGCCGCGCTTGGTGTAGATGCCGGCGCCGGTCTTCTGGCCGAGCGCTCCCTTGTCGATCAGGGCCGACAGCCACGTCGGCGAGGCGAAATGCGCGTGCCAGGGATCGTTCGGCAGCGTGTCCGCCATCGTCTTGATGACGTGCGCCATCGTGTCGAGGCCGACCACGTCGGCGGTGCGGTAGGTCGCGGACTTCGGACGGCCGATCGCCGGGCCGGTCAGCGCGTCGACGAGGTCGAATGAAAGGCCGAACTGCGCGGTGTGGTGTATCGTGGCGAGGATCGAGAACACGCCGATGCGGTTGCCGATGAAGTTCGGCGTGTCCTTGGCGTAGACCACGCCCTTGCCGAGCGTCGTGGTCAGGAAGGCTTCGAGGCCGGCGAGCACGGTGCGGTCGGTCTCGCGGTCCGGAATCAGTTCGACCAGATGCATGTAGCGCGGCGGGTTGAAGAAATGGATGCCCGAGAAGCGCGGACGCAGCTTCATCGGCAGCGCATCCGCGAGCGCGTTGATCGAGAGTCCGGACGTGTTGCTGGCGATCACCGCGGAGTCGGAGACATAGGGGGCGATCTTCTTGTAGAGGTCGAGTTTCCAGTCGAGCCGTTCCGCGATCGCCTCGATGACGAGGTCGCAATCGCGCAGCGCTTCCAGGTGCTGGTCGTAGTTCGCCGGGACGATGCCGGCGACCTTCGATTTCTCCGCCAGCGGGGCGGGCGAGAGCTTGGCCAGGTTGGCGATCGCCTTCAGCACGATGCCGTTCTTGTCGCCTTCCTTGGCCGGAAGGTCGAACAGCAGGGTTTCGACGTCGGCGTTGGCGAGGTGGGCGGCGATCTGCGCGCCCATGACGCCGGCGCCGAGCACGGCGGCCTTGCGGATGCGGAGGGGCGGGTTGCTCATCGAGGACTCCAGGTCGGGAATGGTTTGCAAGTTACTGTCATGGAACGTGAATCAGGGCGCGCGAAGCCCGGCCGCGGCGAAGTGGATCAGGTGCCGGACGGTGCGCTCGCGGTGCTCGCCGACGGCTTCGCGGCGCTTGATCATTCCGAAGTCGGCCATGGCATAGGTGAGCGAGCCGGCGACGATGTCGAGCCGCCAGTACAGTTCATCCTTGTCCAGGTGCGGCAGCAGCCGACCGAACGCCGCGGCGAACTCGCGCAGGACGTGGCCGTAGTTGTCGGACAGGAACCTGCGCAGGCGTTCGTCGTGTTCGGCGTAGGCGCGTGCCAGCACGCGGACGAAGGCCGAGCCACCGGCGTCGTCCATGGATTGTTCGAGGGCCGGGCGCACGAAGGCGTCCAGCACGTCTTCGAGCGTGTGTTCCGGCTTCGCGGCGACGGCGGCGAGCGCGTCGAGGCGATGGCGGTTGAGTTCGTCCAGCCGGCGCCGGAACACTTCCTCGATCAGGCTTTCCTTCGAGCCGAAGTGATAGTTGACGGCGGCGAGGTTCACTTTCGCCGCGGCGGTGACCTGGCGCAGGGAAGCGCCGGCGAATCCGTGGCGGGCAAACAGGGTTTCGGCGACGCCGAGGATGCGTTCCCGAGTGGAGAAGCCGGGTTGGCCAGGTGACATGGTCGACAGGGGGGGTATCAAACGACCGTTTGAATACTAGGCGAGCCCGCAGGATCGGTCAAATCGCACGTGCGCGCGGTGTCAAAAGCGACAAAAAACAGCTAGAATCCTGAACGATAAGTCATCCTAACTCCTCGGAACGCCGTGGTTTTGCCTCGCGGCGTCCTTGGCGTCCCCGCTTCCTCATTCAAATCCTGCGGAGATTCGTTGCATGGCGCTGGAGCGCACCCTTTCCATCATCAAGCCCGACGCGGTCGCGAAGAACGTCATCGGTGAAATCTACTCCCGTTTCGAGAAAGCCGGCCTGAAGGTCGTCGCGGCGAAGATGAAGCATCTGTCGCGCAAGGAGGCCGAGGGCTTCTACGCGGTCCACCGCGAGCGCCCGTTCTTCGGCGCGCTGGTCGAGTTCATGATCTCCGGCCCGGTCATGGTGCAGGCGCTCGAGGGCGAGAACGCCGTGCTGAAGCACCGCGACCTGATGGGCGCCACCGATCCGAAGAAGGCCGAGCCGGGAACCATCCGCGCCGACTTCGCCGACTCGATCGACGCGAATGCCGTGCACGGATCCGACGCGGTCGAGACGGCAAAAGTTGAAATTGCGTACTTCTTCGCGGAAACCGAACTCTGCCCGCGCTGAGCTTCGAACCTTTGGCGAGCCGCATTCCGTGACGACGACGGCGAAGAACAACCTGTTCGATTTCGACCGCCAGGGGCTGCGCGATCTGTTCGCGCAGCTCGGCGAGAAGCCCTATCGGGCCGACCAGGTCATGAAGTGGGTCTACCACCGCCACGTCACGGACTTCGCCGAGATGACGGACGTCGGCAAGGCCTTGCGCGACAAGCTTGCCGACGCCGTCGAGATCGTCCCGCCGAAGACCCTGTTCGAGAAGCAGGCCGGCGACGGCACCTACAAGTGGCTGCTCGGCATGGACGGCAGCAACGCGATCGAGACCGTCTTCATTCCGGAAACCTCGCGCGGCACGCTGTGCGTCTCTTCGCAGGTCGGTTGCGGGCTGAATTGCCAGTTCTGCTCGACCGCGACGCAAGGCTTCAACCGCAACCTCTCCGCCGCCGAGATCATCGGCCAAGTCTGGGTCGCGGCGAAGCACCTCGGCAACGTGCCGCACCACCAGCGCAAGCTCACCAACGTCGTCATGATGGGCATGGGCGAGCCGCTGCTGAATTTCGACAACGTCGTCACCGCGATGAGCGTGATGCGCGACGACCTCGGCTTCGGTCTGGCCAACAAGCGCGTCACCTTGTCGACGGCCGGCCTCGTGCCGATGATCGACCGGCTGTCGGAGGCCAGCGACGTCTCGCTCGCGGTGTCGCTGCACGCGCCGAACGACGAACTGCGCACCGAACTGGTGCCGCTGAACAAGAAGTACCCGATCAAGGAACTGCTCGACGCCTGCGTGCGCTACACGCAGCGCCGTCCGCGCACGACGATCACCTTCGAGTACACGATGCTCAAGGGCGTCAACGACCAGCCCGAGCACGCGCGCCAGCTGGTCAAGCTGATGCGCAAGGTGCCGTCGAAGGTCAACCTGATCCCGTTCAACCCGTTCCACGGCACGCGCTTCGAGCGTTCCGAGGAGACCACGATCCGCGCGTTCCAGAAGATCCTGCTCGACGCGAACGTGCTGACGATGGTCCGCCGCACGCGCGGCGACGACATCGACGCGGCGTGCGGCCAGCTCAAGGGGCAGGTCGACGACCGCACCCGCCGGCAGGCCGAGTTCAAGCGCAAGCTCGAGGGAGGCGTCGCCGATGCGGCCTGATCGCATGCTGGCTCCGGCCCTGCTGGCGGCCCTGGCGCTGCTGGCCGGCTGCGGCGACGGTTCGATCGGCGGCGTGAAGAAGGAGAGCGCTGCGTCGCAGCGGCAGGATGCGGCGCGTACGCGGACCGATCTCGGCCAGAAGTACATGCAGCAGGGCAAGCTCGAGATCGCGCTCGAGAACCTCAACAAGGCGCTGGAATACGATTCGAGCTACGTCGATGCGCACACCGTCATCGCCGTGCTGTACGAGTCGATCAACAATCCGGCCAAGGCCGGCGAGCACTACCGGCGCGCCACCGAGTTGAAGCCGAAGGGCGGTGCCGAAGCGAACAACTACGGCTGGTTCCTGTGTCGGCAGGGACGCTATGACGAGTCGCAGGTGTACTTCGACCGCGCGCTCGCCGACCCGTTCTACCAGACTCCCGCGCTCGCGATGGGCAACTCCGGTGCCTGCCTCCTCAAGGCCGGCAAGCGCGAGGAAGCCGAGAAGCGCCTGCGCGCCGCGCTCGACGCCAATCCGCAGGATGCCGAGGCGCTCGTGCAGCTCGCGACGCTGCTGTACGAGAAAGGGGAATACCTCAAGGCGCGCGGCTTCATCCAGCGCTTCGAGTCGATAGCGCCGTATGCGCGCCCGGATGCGCTGCTGCTCGCCCGCAACATCGAATTGCGGCTGGGCAATGCGAACGCGGCGAGCGACTACACGCGCAAGCTGATGCAAGGGTTTCCGGAATCCGAACAGGCACGCTCGCTGAGCGCGCAGAGGTCTTCGTGATGCCGGTGAGGAATCGTAGGCAGATAACGGGAGTTCCACCTCCAGGGGAAGCCCCGGCGGAAGCCGAACGCGTGCGTTCGACCGAAGGCCGGTGAGGGTCGTGAGGGGGGCAGCCGTACACCGCTGCCATGGTCCGAAGAGTTCCACGTCATGAGAGCCGAAGAGGCCTGTGAAATGAACCAGCTTGATCCTGAAACGGTGGCGGACGAGGGGATCGTCCCCACGAATGAAGAGACCGTGCGCGACGAGAGGCACGAGTCGCTCGGCGGGCGCCTGTGCGCCGCGCGGGAGGCTCGCGGCTGGAGCCGCGCCGACGTCGCCGCAAGACTGAAGCTGCCGCTGAGCCTCATCGGCCGGCTCGAATCGGACGACTACGAGGGTCTGACGGAAGGCGTTTTCCTGCGCGGCTATCTCGGCAGCTACGCTCGCCTCGTCGGCGTTCCGGTCGAGCAGGCCGCGAGCGTGGCGGAAGCGAACTCGCGCCTCGCGCCGCTGGTGGCGACCGGCACCGTGTCGCGGTCGCGCTATCTGTTCGACCGCTATTCGGTCAGCGCCACCTACCTGATCCTGACCGCGATCATCGTGGTTCCGGCCGTCTGGCTCGCCACGCACGGCGGTCTCGAACAGAATCTCGCGCGCACGACGCCGCTGGATCCTCCGTCGCCGGCCGCACTGTCCCTGCCGGGACAGGAGCTGGCTGCATCCGGGGCGCTGGCTTCCGGCATCGCCGCGACCGATCCGCTCGGCGTCGCTTCCGCGCCGCTGGCTGCCGAGACCGTTCCGCCGCCGGTCGCAACGCCGTCGCCGGCGCTTTCCGAGCAGGCGCCGGTGATCGCGTCGATGACGCCGTTCACCGCGAGCGCACCCGCCGCGGCTCCGGGCGCAGCGGCCGTCGAGCCGGCGAGGCCGGCCGGCGACGTCGGCACCGGAGCGCATTCGGTGACGCTGAAGCTGAGCCAGCCGAGCTGGGTCGAAATCCTCGGCGACAACGGCCAGCGCCTCGAGTACGCGACGCTCGCCGCGGGCACCGAACGCAGCTATCGCAGCGACGGTTCCTTGTCGGTGCGTCTCGGCAACGCCCAGGGCGCGGAATTGCGTTCCGACGGAAAGGTCGTCGAGCTGGCGCCGTTCCAGCGCGGCAACGTGGCGCACCTCAAGCTGTCCTCCGGCGGCAACGCGAGCCGCGTCGAGTAGCGGCTGGCTGAACTGTTCCCCGCTGCGGTCGCCTGGAAGGCCGCGGCGGCACGGTTTCCTGATACCCTTGATCGTCCCGCCCCGGCTGCCGGAGCTTCCCGGCCGGGTGCGCGTATTTCCGCATTCTTCAGGTGAAAAAGCATGGATTTCGACGTCCTCGACGAACACGAGCAGGGAGAACGGGTCCGCAAATGGTTGCGTGAGAACGCGATTTCGATCGTCGTCGGCGTCTTGTTCGGCATCGTGCTGATCTTCGGCTGGCAGCAGTGGAAGGCGCGCCAGGCGCGCCACGCGGTCGAAGCCTCGGCGCAGTATCACGCGCTGGCCGAAGCGGTTTCCGCGAACCGGGACGAGGACGTGGCCAAGATCGCCGAGTCCCTGCGCAAGGACTTTCCGGGCAGCGCGTACGCCGTGTTCGCGGCGATGAACCAGGCGGATCTCGCGAGCCGCAAGAACGACCTCGCCAGCGCCGCGACCGCGCTCGAATGGGCCCGCCAGAATGCCGGCGACGACAGCGTGAAGGCGCTGGCTTCGCTGCGGCTCGCCCAGGTCAAGCTGGGGCAGGGCGACGCGAACGGCGCGATCGTCCTGCTCGACGGCATCGCCAAGGGCGAGTACGGCGGTATCGGCAGCGAGATCCGCGGCGACGCGCTGGTCAAGCTCGGCCGTACCGACGAGGCGCGCAAGGCCTACCAGGACGCGCTGACCAACCTCGATCCGCAGGCGCCCAACCGCAGCTTCGTGCAGATGAAGCTCGACGATCTCGGCGGCGCCGCCACGGCCGCTTCCGCTCCGGCGGCGACGGAGAAGCTCGGCTCATGAAGCGTTTTCCGATTCCCTTCGGCGCCGTCCTCGTCGTAGCGTTCGGCGCCGCCCTCAGCGGTTGCAACTGGATCAAGGGGCTCGGCAAGAAGGACAACGTCGAGCCGCCGACCCCGCTGGCCGAATTCGCCCCGTCGGCGCAGATCGACCGCGTCTGGAGCGACGGAGTCGGCAAGGGCGCCGGCGACAGCGGCATCCGTCTCACGCCGGCGGCAGCCGACGGGCGTCTCTATGCCGCCAGCGTCAACGGCACGGTGGCCGCGATCGACGCCGCCACCGGCCGCACGCTGTGGCAGCAGCGCCTCGGCAAGGGATCCGGCAGCGGCTGGCGCTTCTGGCGCCGTGGCGACAACACGCTGCGCTGGAGCGGCGGTCCGAGCGTCGCCGGCGACCTGCTGGTCGTCGGAGGCCTCGACGGCCAGCTCGTTGCACTGTCCACGCAGGACGGCAGCGAGCGCTGGAGCGTGCAGCTGACGTCTGAGATCGTCGCGCCGCCGGCGATCGCCGACGATGTCGTCGTGGTGCGCACCAATGACGGTCGCCTCACCGCGGTCGCCGCGGGCGACGGCAGCAACAAGTGGGTCTTCCACCAGCAGGTGCCGTCGCTGAGCGTGCGGGGCGCGTCCGCGCCGCTGATCGCCAACGGCGTCGTCTACGAAGGCTTCGACAGCGGCAAGGTCGTCGCCGTACGCCTGCAGGACGGTGTCGAGCTGTGGTCGCAGACCCTGTCGAGCGGCGAAGGACGCACCGAGGTGGAGCGCCTCGCCGACGTCGACGGCAACCTCGTCAGCGACGGCAGCGTGCTGTACGCGGTCGGATATCGCGGCCAGATCGCGGCACTCGCCTTCGACAGCGGGCGACCGCTGTGGCAGCGCGACCTTTCCAGCTATGCGGGCGTCGCGATCGGCGGCGCCACCGTCGTCGCCGTCGACACCGAGGGCAACGTCTGGGCGTTCGACCGCGAAACCGGCGTCAACCTCTGGAAGCAGGACCAGCTCAAGCACCGCTGGCTCAGCGCGCCGGCGGTCGAGGGCAAGTACGCGGTCGTCGGCGACCTCGAGGGCTACGTGCACTGGCTCAGCCTCGAGGACGGCAAGTTCGTCGCGCGCGAGCGTCTCAGCCGACGTCCGATCGAGGGGGCGCCGCTGGTCGTGGACGGCACCGTCTACGTCGAGGACGTGAAGGGCCGCATCGGCGCCTATCGCGCCCGGCAGTAGCCTTGCGGTCGTCCCTGATCGCGGCTCCCGGAGGCGTTTGCACGATCCGCAGCATTCCGCGCGAATGCTGCGCCAGAGCGGTCGTCCACGGCCGCATCTTTCCATTCTGGAGCCTTCGATGCTTCCGGTAGTTGCCCTCGTCGGGCGTCCCAATGTCGGCAAGTCGACGCTGTTCAACGTGCTCACGCGCACCCGGGACGCGCTCGTGCACGACATGCCCGGCGTCACGCGCGATCGCCACTACGGCGTGTGCCGCCTGGTGGAGGAGAAGCCGTTCGTCGTCGTGGACACCGGCGGCCTGATCGACGACGCGGCCGGCCTGGACGCGCACACCGCGCGGCAGGCGGAGCTGGCGATGGACGAGGCCGACATCGTCCTGCTGACGGTCGATGCGCGCGACGGATTGCTGCCGACGGACCGTTCCATCCTCGATCGCCTGCGCCGCTCCGGCAAGCCGACCCTGCTCGTCGTCAACAAGGTCGACGGCCTCGACGAACACGGCGCGCTGGCCGAGTTCGCCGCGCTCGGCCTCGCCTCCGTCTTCGGCGTCTCCGCCGCGCACGGCCGCGGCATGGCGCCGCTGCTCGACACCATCGTCGCGCAGCTTCCGGCGACGGAAGGCGATCCGCTCGCCGAGAAGCCCGACGACGGCATCCGCGTCGCGATCATCGGCCGTCCGAACGCCGGCAAGTCCACCCTGGTCAACCGCCTGCTCGGCGAGGAGCGCGTGATCGCTTCCGATGTCCCGGGCACCACGCGCGATTCGATCCGCATCCCGCTCGAACGCGACGGCAAGCGCTACACGCTGATCGACACCGCCGGCGTGCGGCGCCGCGCACGCATCGAGGACGCGCTGGAGAAGTTCAGCGTGATCAAGTCGCTGCAGTCGGTCGAGGCCGCGCACGTCACCGTGCTGATGCTCGACGCGCGCGAAGGCGTATCCGACCAGGATACCTCGCTGCTCGGCCACGTGCTCGAATCCGGCCGTGCGCTGGTCATCGCCGTCAACAAGTGGGACGGCATGGACAAGTACCAGCGCGAGCAGTGCGTCGCGTCGCTGACGCGCAAGCTCGACTTCGCCGCGTGGGCGCGCCAGGTCTTCATTTCCGCACTGCACGGCAGCGGCATCGCCGAGCTGATGAAGGCGATCAATCGCGCCTACGCCGCGTCGAACCACAAGTTCACCTCGTCCGAACTCACGCGTGCGGTGGAGCAGGCCACTCAGGCCTACCAGCCGCCGCTCGTGCGCGGACACGCGCCCCGGCTGAAGTTCGCGCACCCGGCCGGTGCCAACCCGCCGACGATCGTGATCCACGGGGCGCGCACCAAGCACATTGCCGACGGCTACAAGCGCTACCTCGAGAACTTCTTCCGCAAGCGCTACCGGCTCGAAGGCACGCCGATCCGCATCGAGTTCCGCGACGGCGACAACCCGTACGCCGGCAAGCGCAACGAACTCACCGAAGGCCAGCAGCGCCGCCGTACGCGCATGATCCGCAACGCGCGGCGCGGCAAGCGCTGACGGCGCGACGGGCTCCGATCGTCATGGCGGCCGCGCCGCTCACGATCGCGATCCTCGCCGGCGGCGCGGCGACACGCCTCGGCGGTCGCGACAAGGGGCTGGAATCGCTGCTCGGCCGGCCGCTGGTCGCGTGGAGCCTCGAAGCGGCACGGGCGATGGCGCCAGAATCCGTGCTGATCGTCGCCAACCGCCATCTCGACGACTACGCCGGATACGGCCGCACGGTTACCGACGACATTCCTGGACATTCCGGACCGCTCGCCGGCCTCGCCGCCGCGCTGGCGTCGTGCGCGACGCCGTGGCTGATGACCTTGCCGGTCGATTGCCCCGAGCCGCCGGTCGACCTCGCCGCGCGCCTGCTGGCGGGCGCGATCGAAGGAATGGCGACGGCTGTCGTCGCGCACGACGGCGAACGGCGCCAGCCGCTGTTCGCGCTGTATCGAAGCGACCTCGCCTCCGCCGCGTCCCTCGCCGCGATTCGCGGACAGGGGCCGTGGGGGTGGCAGGACGCGATCGGTGCGCGCGAGCTTGATTTCGCCGACCGCCGCGCGCAGTTTCGCAATCTGAACACGCCCGAGGATTTCATCGCCTATGCCGCCGAGCGCTCCCGCTGAGTTCGCGATGCGGCTCTCCGTCGCCGAAGCGCGGCAGCGCGTGCTCGAACTCGGCCGCTCGCGCCGGCTGCCGGACGAGAGCATCGGGCTGGAGGCCGCATTCGGCCGCGTACTGGCGGCCGATGTCGTCGCGCCGCACGACCAGCCGCCGTTCGCCAATTCCGCGATGGACGGATTCGCGCTGCGCGGCAGCGACCTGCCGGCGGAAGGCGAACGCCGCTTCCGTCTCGCCGGGCAGGTTTTCGCCGGCGCGGCATCCGCGCCGGATTGCGGCGAGGGCGAGTGCGTGCGGATCACGACCGGCGCTCCCTTGCCTCGCGGCACGGACACGGTGGTCGTCAAGGAGAACGTGCGTCTCGACGGCGACACGGTCGTCGTCGGTGCCGGCGAGGCGGCCGGTGCCAACGTGCGGCCGTCCGGCGAGGACTATCGATCCGGCGAGATCGCGTTGCATGGCGGCGATCGTCTGACGGCGGCCCGCCTCGGCGTCCTCGCCTCGCTCGGTGGCGCGGCCGCGAACGTCGTTCGCGTCCCGCGCGTCGCCTTGTTCGTGACCGGCGACGAGCTGGTGCCGCCGTCGCAGCCGCTCGGCTTCGGCCAGATCCACGACAGCAACCGTTACAGCCTCGGTGCGCTGCTGCGCCAGGCCGGCGTCGAGCCCGGCATCGTGGCGCATCTGCGCGACGATCCGGACGAACTGCGCGCGGCTCTGCGCGACGCCGGCGAGTGTTGCGACCTGATCCTCAGCAGCGGCGGCGTATCCGCCGGCGAGGCGGACTTCCTGCCGGGGCTCGTCGCCGAACTCGGCCGCGTGCATTTCTGGAAGGTACGCATGAAGCCGGGCATGCCGCTGCTCTGCGGCGAGATCGGGCGCGCGCTGGTGTTCTCCTTGCCCGGCAATCCGGTGTCGACGATCGCGACCTTCCTCGCCTTCGTTCGTCCGGCGCTGGACGCGCTGCAGGGCGTGACGGAACCTCCCCGCCGCTGGCGCGCGCGCCTCGCCGCGCCGTTGATCAAGAGGCACGACCGCGCCGAATTCCTGCGCGCCTCCCTCGAATCGGGCGACGACGGCACCCTCCGCGCGACGCCGCTGCGCAAGCAGGGCTCCGGCATGCTGCGCGGAGTCGCCGAGGCGGACGCGCTGATTTTCGTTCCCGAGGATGTCCACGAACTGCAGGCCGGCCACGTCGTCGACGTGCTGCCGTTGCCGGGGTTGAGCTGACGCCATGAACGCCGTGACGAATTCCGTGCCGTTTCCGCCCGATGCGATCGAGGTCGACGTCGTCGAGGCGCTCCGCCGCCAGCGCGCCGGGGCCTTCCTGCTCGACGTGCGCGAGGACGACGAGCGCGCCGCCGGTTTCGCCGCTGCGTCGGTCGGGTTGCCGCGCGGAGCGATCGAGTCGCGCATTGCCGAAGTCGTCCCCGATCGCGGACGCGAGATCCTCGCGATCTGCGCCAGCGGGCGGCGCTCGCTGCTCGCCGTCGAGACCTTGCGTGCGCTCGGTTACGCGAACAGCCGTTCCGTGCACGGCGGTTTCGCGCGCTGGAAGGAAGAGGGGCTGCCGGTGGAGCAGGGTGAACTCGACGCGGATTCGGCCGAACGCTACGCCCGTCATCTTGTTCTGCCCGAGGTCGGCGTCGCGGGACAGAGAACGCTCGCGCGTTCGCGCGTCGCGCTGATCGGCGCCGGCGGCCTCGGTGCGCCGGCGTCGCTGTATCTGGTCGCCGCCGGCGTCGGGCATCTCACGCTGGTCGACGACGATCGCGTCGAGCGGTCGAACCTGCAGCGCCAGGTCGTCCACGCGGATGCGCGCGTCGGCATGCACAAGACCGAGTCGGCGCGGCTCGCCCTGAATGCGCTGAATCCCGGCGTGACCGTGCGGACGTTCGAGGAGCGCCTGCGCGCGGAGAACGTCGAGCGTCTGGTCCGCGACCACGACGTCGTCGTGGACGGCGCCGACAATTTCCCGACGCGCTACCTGCTCAGTGCGGCGAGCCAGCGGCTCGGCCTGCCGCTGGTCTACGGCGCCGTGCATCGTTTCAGCGGGCAGGTCAGCGTGTTCGATCCGCGTCGTGCGGATTCGCCGTGCTATCGCTGCCTGTTTCCGCAGCCGCCCTCCGCGGCGGAAGCGCCGAACTGCAGCGAGGCCGGCGTCCTTGGCGTGCTGCCCGGCATCGTCGGCCTGCTGCAGGCGAGCGAGACGCTCAAGCTGCTGCTCGGCATCGGCCAGCCGCTCGTGGGGCGCCTGCTTTGTCACGACGCGCTCGCGGGAACGTTCCGCGAACTGCGCCTGCGGCGCGATCCGGACTGCCCCGGCTGCGGCGCCGATGCGCGCTTCACTGGCTATGAGGACGTCGCGCAGATCTGTTCGACGGGGGGCTGAGCGCCCTCCGCTCGCGCAGCCCGGCGTGCGGCAATCGCCGTCACGCGGCGAGCAGGAACCGGACCAGCGCGAAACCGAACGCGAAGAGCGTGCCGCAGACGAAGCGGTCGATCCTCAGCAGCGGTTCGCCGCGCTTCGCCCGCCAACGACCGACGAGGACCATGCAGGCACCGACGAGCGGCGGCACGAGGACGAGGACCAGCACGTCGAGGCGCGGCGCCGACCCCCTCGATCGAGGGGGCGGCGTGTGCACGTACTCACGTCCGCGGCGGGCGCAGCCGGCTGTGGCGGAAGCCGTAGGTGAAGTAGACGACGAGTCCGAACAGCGTCCAGACGATCATCAGCATCCAGTTGTGGATCGTCATCGTCGACAGCAGGATCATGCAGCTGACGATGCCAGCCAGGCAGATCGCCGGGGCGAACGGAATGCGGAACGGGCGCGGCAGGTCGGGCTGCGTGTGGCGCAGGATCCAGACCCCGCCGCACACCGCGGCGAAGGCGATCAGCGTGCCCATGGAAGTCAGTTCGCCGAGCACGTCGAGCGGGAACACCGCGGCGAGCGCGGCGATGCCGACGCCGGTGATGACGGTGTTGATGTGCGGCGTGCGGTACTTCGGATGGATCGTGGTGAACACCGGCGGCAGCAGGCCGTCGCGGCCCATGATCATGAAGATGCGCGGCTGCGCGATGATCATGACGAGCACGACCGACGACAGGCCGATCAGGGCACCGACCTCCACCACGACGCGCAGCCAGGCGAGCTGCGGATGCGTGGCCACCGCGGTCACGACCGGCTCGTTGGTGCCGAGCAGGTTGTAGGGCGTGAGTCCGGTCATCACCGCGGCCATCGCGATGTAGAGCACGGTGCACACCGCGAGCGATCCGAGCATGCCGATCGGCATGTCGCGTTGCGGATTCCGGGATTCCTGTGCCGCGACCGAGGTCGCCTCGAAGCCGATGTAGGCGAAGAACACCATCGACGCGCCGCGCAGCACGCCTTCCCAACCGTACTTGCCCGGTCCCTGGTTCTCCGGGATGAAGGGAACCCACAGGTCCGGGTTCACGTACTTCCAGCCGACGAAGATCACGATCAGGATCAGGCCGGTCTTCAGCACCACCATCGCGGAGTTGGCCGAGGCCGACTCGCGGATGCCGACGTAGCAGAGTGCGGTCAGCGCCAGCACGATGCCGGCGGCGGGCAGGTTCAGCAGCGCGCCGGTCGGCTTGAGCTGGCCGTCGAGCGGCGCGTTGACGAGCGCGGCGGGCAGGTGGATGCCGAAATGATCGAGCAGGCTGAGGAAATAGCCGGTCCAGCTCACGGCGACCGCGGAAGCCGAAACGCCGTACTCGAGGATCAGCATCCAGCCGATGAACCAGGCCGCCATCTCGCCGAGCGTGGCGTAGGTGTAGGAATAGGCGCTGCCGGACACCGGCACCATCGCCGCGAACTCGGCGTAGCACAGCGCGCAGAACGTGCAGCAGATCGCCGCGAGCACGAAGGACAGGATGATCGCCGGACCGGCGTGCTCGGCCGCGGCCTGCCCGGTGATGACGAAGATGCCGCCGCCGATCACGGCGCCGATGCCGAGGGCGGTCAGGCCCCACGGGCCGAGCGTGCGGTGCAGTTGCAGGCTGTCCGCGTCGGCCTGCGAGGCCTGCGGATGCTTGGTCGAGAGAAGCTGCTTGAGCATGAAGGGAGCGTCCACGGTACGCGCGGCGGCGTACGGAGAAATGGGGCGGAAAAATGACGGGGCCGGCTGCGTGGCCGGCCCCGACGAGTCCGCATCAGGCGCGATTGCGCAGGCGGCTGTTGCGGTATCCGTAGAAGAAGTAGATCAGGAAACCGAGGCCCGTCCACGTCAGCATGACGCGCCAGTTCTCCTCGAACGGCTGCCAGAACAGGTACAGGCAGAAGACCACGCCGAGCGGGCAGACCAGCCACGGCGCGCGCACGCGGAACGGGCGCGGCACGTCCGGGCGCGTCTTGCGCAGGACCAGCACGCCGGCGCTGACCGTGGCGAAGGCGAGCAGGGTACCCATGGAAACGAGGTCGCCGAGGAAGCCGATCGGCAGCAGGCCGGCGAGCACGGCGGCGAAGATGCCGACGATGATGGTGCCGCGGTACGGCGTGTGGTACTTCGGATGCACGCGCGCGAACAGCGGCGGCAGCAGGCCGTCCTTCGACATCGAATAGAAGATGCGCGGCTGGCTCATCAGCATGACGAGGATGACCGAGGACAGGCCGGCGATCGCGCCGACCTCGATGATCGTCTTCAGCCACAGCAGGCTCGGGTAGGCTTCCAGCGCGGTCGCGACCGGCTTGGGCGTGCCGAGCTGCGTGTAGGGCAGCATGCCGGTCAGCACGGCGGACACGACGATGTAGATCAGCGTGCAGAAGAACAGCGAACCGAGGATGCCGATCGGCATGTCGCGCTGCGGGTTCTTCGCTTCGCCGGCGGCGGTCGAGACGGCGTCGAAGCCGATGTAGGCGAAGAACACGATCGCCGCGCCGCGCACGACGCCGTCGATGCCGAACTTGCCCGGCCCCTGGTTCTCCGGGATGAACGGATGCCAGTTGTCCGGGCTGACGTATTTGATGCCGAACGCGACGAACAGGAAGATCACGACGAGCTTGATCGCGACGATGATCGAGTTGACGAAGGCCGATTGCTGCACGCCGACGTAGCAGAGCCAGCTGATCGCCGCGATGATCGCGACGGCCGGCAGGTTGATGAAGCCCCCGGTCGCGACGAGCTTGCCGTCGACGACGTTGAATGGCGCTGCCGCGAGCGATTCCGGCAGGCCCAGGCCGAAGGTGTGCAGCAGGCTGTTGAGATAGCCCGACCAGCCGACGGCGACGGTCGAGGCGGCGAACATGTACTCGAGCACCAGGTTCCAGCCGATGAACCAGGCGACGACTTCGCCGAGCGTGGCGTACGAATAGGAGTAGGCGCTGCCGGACACCGGCAGCATCGCCGCGAACTCGGCGTAGCAGAGGCCGGCGAACGCGCAGGCGATACCGGCGATGATGAAGCTCAGCATGATCGCCGGGCCGGCGTGGTTCGCCGCCGCCTGGCCGGAAAGAACGAAGATGCCCGCGCCGATCACCGCGCCGATGCCGAGGGCGACCAACTGGCGGGCGGTCAGAGTGCGCTTGAGCGTGGCTTCGCCGCCGAGCGAACCCTCGACCGGTTCGCCCGCGTCGACGTGCGGCGCGGCTTCCACCGGCTTGGTGATGAACAACCCTTTGGACATCGTGGCTCCCCTTGCGAGCATGGCCCGGTCAAGCGTCGTGACCGGAATTGTTGGAATGGTCTGGATGACTTGCGAGGCCCGGGCGCGGCAGATGCCTCCGCGTGTCGTGACCGGGCGCCGGAGTCGCGGTACCTTGCCAAAGCGCACACATGAGCACAAGCGTCGGAAGTACCACGCTTTTTGTGGCGCAATGCAGCATCTTTCCGTACGCCGACGCATTGCGCTTGCGCATCGGCGGCGCGATCGGCAGGCTGGAACGATTGCCTTCGATCGGGATGTCCCATGCACGATTCCGCGTGCGCCGCCTTGCGCGGCGCGCTGCTGCGATACGGCCGCACCGGCGCGTCGGATGAGGCCGCCGCCTTCATCGAATTCCTCGACACGCATCCGCTTGCGTTCGACCGCGCGGACCGCTTCGGGCATTTCACCGGCGCGGCCTGGCTGGTCAGCGCGGACGGCGCACGCGTGCTGCTGACGCATCACCGCAAGCTCGACCGCTGGCTGCAGCTCGGCGGCCACGCCGACGGCGACGCCGACCTGGCGCGCGTCGCGCTGCGCGAGGCGGAAGAGGAATCGGGCCTGGGCGACCTGGTCGTCGAGCCGGCGATCTTCGATCTCGACCGGCATCGCATTCCCGCACGCGGCGACGAACCCGAGCACTGGCACTACGACGTGCGCCACGTCGTGCGCGCGACCGGCAGCGAGGATTTCGTCGTCAGCGAGGAGTCGTATGCGCTCGCCTGGCGCGACATCGGCGAGCTGGCGAACGATGGATCCATCGACGCATCGATCCGGCGGATGGCGCGCCGCTGGCTGGCGCGCAAGCTCGCCTGAGCGAGCACGCTATGCTGCAACGGGGAGACACGGGGGGAGGCACATGGGGAAGCGCGTTCGTTGCATCGCAAAGCGGCGTGGTGGGCGCCTGCTGGACATCGTCGTGCTCGTCGTCGTACTGCTGCTGCCGTCGATCGCGAACGCCTTGCATCGCGTCGACCCGGGAGAAGCGCCGTCCTTGAAGGACGGGGAAGGACTGCTCGCCATTTCGGTGGATACGAGCGAGGCGCTGGCGAGCGTCAAGTTCCTCAAGGCCGGAGCGTTCTTCAGCGGCGACGTGCTGAGCCGGGTTCCCGCGGGACGAACGATGCAGCTCTACGTGGTGCCGGCGGGACGATACCAGTGGAACAAGGTGAACCTCTTCGACACCTTCGGCTGGAGCTCGATCCTGACCCTTAAGGACGATCCGGAATACGGGTTCGAGGTCCAGGCGGGCCGGATCACGTTTCCCGGCGAGCTGGTCGTACGGCCGCAGGGGCTGTGGCGGGCGCGGGTGTGGATCGCGAATCGCTCGCTGCCGGTCGTCGACTGGCTGCGCGGGAAGTTTCCGCAGACCTATGCCCGCTATCCGTTTGCCTACAGCGGCCACTATCCCGACCCGTTCCCCGAGTTCTACCGGAAGGAGCTGGCCGCCGTCGACACGCCTCCAGCGGACCTGGATACCCGGCGCGAGCCGCCGGCGGCAGGCGAACTGCCGCTGTCCCCGAAGCTTCTGTGGACGCCCGGACGCATCCAGGCGGCATCCCTGAATCCCGGCGGCACGCTGGTCGCCGAGATCGTGCGCGAGGGCGACGTCTGGTGGCTGGAACTCGTCGACGTCGCCGTCGGAACCAGCCAGCGCGTGGTCAAGTCGGCCTTGGGCATCGAGTACGTGCGGTGGAAGGGCGAGCGCACGTTGCTGGTGGGCCTGCCCGCCGCGGGCGGCACGCAACTGCATGCGTTCCTGATCGGTGAGCGCTCCGGGGAGGCACTCGGCATCCAGCACCTGAAAGGGCCGACCGGAGGACGCATCGTCGACCTGCTTCCCGCCTCGCCGAATGACATCCTGTACGAGGGAAGCATGCGGCTCGGTCTCGCCGTGCACCGGCTCGACGTATCGAGCCAGAAGGGGATCGAAGGCTTCCCGTGGATGTCCTGGACGGGGCGCCTCAATCGGGGCGTCAAGGACGACTACGCCTGGTACGCCGACGGGAGCGGCCGCCTGCGCATGGCATGGTCGAAGAAGGACGGCGCATCCGTGCTCGTGTACGGCGCTGACGGGCAGTACCGGGAAGTCCTGCGGTCGACCGACGACACCGGTCTCGAACTGCTGCTGCTTTCGTACGAGGGCGACGTCGTCTACGCGCTGAGCGACGAGGAGCGCCTCCAGCGCGACCTCGTGGCCTACGATCCGGTGCAGGCCAAGGTCACTGCAACCCTGTTCAGCAAGGCGGGAGTCGACGTCGTCGATGCGATCTTCGACGACCGCCGCCGCCCGATCGGCGTGAAGTACTACCAGGGCGGCAATCTGGTCAGCGAATACTTCGACGGCCGCAATCGCGACGTCGGCGCCGAGCTCCAGGCGGCGTTCCCGAAACGTTCGGTATCGGTCGTCGAGCGCAGCCGCGGCACCGACCGCATGCTGCTGTGGGTGGACGGCAGCGACCAGCCGGAACAGCTGTACTACTTCGACGCCACGCGGCGCGAGGCCCAGCTGATCGACGAATCACGACCGCAGCTGGGCAAGAGGACGTTCGTCCCGTCCGCCTTGCTGAAGGTGCAGGGCAAGGATGGCCTGCCGGTGGAGGCCTTCGTCACGCTGCCGGATGGCGCTGGCAAGCGGCCGCTCGTCGTCATGCCCCACGGCGGCCCGATCGGCATTTCCGACGCCATGCACTTCAATCGGGACGTGCAGTTCCTCGCCTCGCTCGGCTATGCCGTCCTGCAGGTGAATTTCCGCGGCTCGGACGGCTACGGGCGCGCCTTCCGCGAGGCCGGCCGCCGCCAGCTCGGCCAAGGCATCGAGGACGACATCGACGCCGCCTTGCAGGCCGCGTTGAAGCAGTTCCCGCTGGACGAGGACCGCATGTGCATGCTCGGTGCGAGCTACGGCGGCTACTCGGCCCTGTTCTCGGCGATCCGCTGGCCGGGACGTTTCCGCTGCGCCGTCTCCATCGCCGGAGTCAGTGATCGCGTCCTGATGTTCACCGCGAGCGATTCGGCCAGCGGGAAAGCCGGACGGAAGGCACTCGAGACGCTGATCGGCGATCCGAATGCGGAACTCGGCCGGCTGATCGACACCTCGCCGCTGTATCGCTACCGGCAATTGACCACGCCGGTGATGCTCGTACACGGTGACGAGGACCGGCGCGTCGATCCCGAACATACGCGCCGGCTCGCGCGCCTGCTGAATCTCGCCGGCCGGCCTCCCGTCGTGCTTACGTTCGAGAAGGAGGGCCACGGCTTCACGGAGCCGAAGGACCTCGAAGCCCAATGGAGTGGCATCGCTGGTTTCCTGCGCAAGCACCTCGACGCGCCACGGGGCGCCGGCGCTGGAGAGGCGGCCGGAGCGAAGTGATCCCGCGAGGCGCCCGCGCGTCCCCGTGCCGAAGGACTTTCTCCCCGGCGATCGTCCGGAGGAGCGGTCGCCGGGCCATGCGGGGCACTTCGCAGCGGCGGATCACGCGCGGCCGGCGAACTCGCCTGTCGTCGTGTTGACCGTGATCTTCTCGCCGACGGTGATGTATTCCGGCACGAGGATCTCGATGCCGGTCGAGAGCCTGGCCGGCTTCGGGCGCTTGGTCGCCGTCGCGCCCTTCATTTCCGGCGCGGTGTCGACGACCTCCAGGACCACGTTCTGCGGCATCTGCAGCGCGACCGGGGCGTCGTCGATGAGCTGGATGTAGCAGCCCTCGATGCCGTCGACGATATAGCCGGCGGCGTCGCCGACGGCGCTGGCGTCGAGCGTGTACTGCGTGTAGTCCTCGCTGTCCATGAACACGAAGGCGTCGCCGTCCTTGTAGGAATAGGTCGCCGCCCGGCGCGTCAGTTCGGTTTCCTTGAGGTCGTCCTCGGCGCGCAGCGAGAGATCGAGCTTCTGGGCGCCCGGCACGCTGTACATCGTGAAGCGGTACGTCACGTTGCCTCCGCGGCCCTGCGGCGAGCTGCGTTCGATGTCGCGGATCTGCCAGACCTTGCCGTCGTGTTCGACGACGTTTCCTTTCTTGACTTCGGCTGCTCGCATGGGGTCACGGATGGTGAAAACGGGGGCGCGGATTATGAACGATTGCCACGGTGCCGTGCGCGGGCGCCGGAGCCGCTATGCTGGCGCTACGGGACCGCCGGCGATGGGGAGGAAGCATGCATCCGGTTGCTCGCAAGGGTTCTAGGTGGCTGCTGGCCTCGGCCGCCGTCCTGGCCGCGGCAGCGGTCGAGGCGACGGAGCCGATCGCGTTCGCCGAGGCGCTGGTCCGGCTCGACGCGAATCCCGGGCTCGCGGCCAGCCTGGCCCGGCAGGAGTCGGCGGAAGCCGCACGCGACGGCGCGCGG
>DBMH01000048.1:0-152 GCA_002297645.1 Rhodanobacteraceae bacterium UBA703
TGGACGCGCTCCAGCTCGGCGATGCGCGCTCGGGCGGCGTCGAGCTCGCGACGCTCGGCGCCGAGCAGGATTTCCCGCAGCCGCTCGAAGTCGCCGCCGGACGCCGTTGCGTCGGCGTCGTGCGATTCGGGCGTGGGGTCGGTGGCGGGCGG
>DBMH01000048.1:163-6612 GCA_002297645.1 Rhodanobacteraceae bacterium UBA703
CGGCCTACTTCGCCGTCGGCAGGTCGAAATCGCCCTTGAGGCGCAACGCGAACTCGGTCAGCAGCGCGGCGAGATCGTGGCGGCCGACCTTGTCGGCGTGCAGCGCCGCATTTGTGCGCGACAGGGCCGCTTCGGTCTCGTCGGCGCGGGCGCTGGCGCTGGCCTGGGCGTCGGCCAGTGCGGAGCGCTGGCGCTCGTCGGCGGCGGCGAGTTCGTGCTCGAGCGCCTCCAGCGCCTTGTTGACTTCGCCGCGCGCGGTCCTCGCAGCCTGCTGCAGGCGCGATTCGAGGTCGTCGACCGCGCTGTTGCGGTCCTGGACTTCCTGGCGCACGAGCTTGGAGAGCTTGTCGAGCTGGTCGTCGATGCGCTTGTCCATCTGCACGAGGCGCTTTTCCTGCGCGTCGCGCATGCGTACGAGCTCGGCTTCCAGGCGCTGGTTCAGTTCCTGGAAGCGACGCTCGTAGTCGCGCATCTGACCGCCGAAAAGGATGTCGCGGATCTGGTCGACATTGCGGTCGGCGCCGCCGTCGGCGGGCTTCTTCGGGTCTGCCATGGTACTGCTCCTGGTTTGCTTGCCCGGTGTCGCCTCGGGGCGGCGCACCGGCGCCGGCGCACGCTGGCGCGAACCGGCCTCGTTCCTGTTGCGGCGTGGAGGCGACTTCGTTGCGGTGGCCACGAGTTCCCCTTCTGCAGATGTGCGATCACGATCCACGGCAGCCGCCACGAATCACCGGAAGCCTTCGCCGGCTGGATTCCCGCGTCGCGCCGGTCCGACGACCTTGCGTCCGGCGGGAGGACGGGACGAACCAAACCGGCGACCTGCCGACACCATGTATCGAGACCATGTATCGAGCAGGCGCGCGCCGGAAACCGGCGCACGCTCTGCCGCGCGTCATTGTTGCACCGGTGCACCGCGCTTGCCCACTCCCGCGTGCACGGCCACACGAAACAACGCGGCCGCCCGGGCGGCCCTACACCTGTTCCAGGCGGTAGCCGTGCTGGTAGATCGCGGCCAGCCGCCAGCCGTGCTCGCCGTTGAGTTCGAGCTTCTTGCGCAGGCGGCTGACGTGCGTATCGACGGTGCGGGTGGACACCGCGGCGCTGAGGTTCCAGACGTTCTCCAGCAGCGCGTCGCGGCTGACGATGCGTCCCTGGCGGCGGAACAGGAAGCTGGCGAGGTCGAATTCGCGTTGCGTCAGATCGATCTCGCGGTCGCCGATGGAGACCTTCCGCCGGCGCGAGTCCACCGAGTAGGGATCCAGCTCGACGACGTCGCCGCTGCCGGTTTCCGCATCGCCGCCGTGGCGGCGCAGCACCGCGCCGAGACGTGCCAGCAGCTCGCGGCGCTTCGGCGGCTTGACGACGTAGTCGTCGCCTCCGGCGGCGAGCGCGCGCACGATATCGTCCTCGGCGTCGCGTGCGGTGAGGAACACGACCGGAAGCCGGGCGTTCGGCGACGAGCGGATCGCACCGATGACGTCGATGCCGGTGCTGTCGGGCAGCATCCAGTCGAGCACGAGCAGGTCGATCGCCTCGGTGCCCTGGCGGCGGCGGAACTCGGTGGCGTTGCGGAAGAGGCGCACCGTGTAACCGGCCTCCTCAAGCCACTGCCCGACCAGGGCCGCCATGTCGGGATCGTCTTCGAGCAGCCCTACGACGACACCCAGCTTGTTCGTTCGGCTGCCCGTATCGTTGCGTGCGAGAGTGTCCAGAGGCCGCTCTCCCGCGTCACTCGACGACGAAGCTGACGCGCATGTTGACGCGCCATTCGGTGACGCGACCGTCGTCGTCGGTCTGCACCTTGATTTCGTTGACCCACGCACCCTTGATGTTCTTGACCGTCTGCGAGGCCTTGCTCAGCCCCTTCTGCACCGCATCCTCGATGCCCTTCGGAGAGGACGAGTTCAGCTCGATGATCTTGGCAACGGACATGGCTGTCACCTGCACGGGTTGGACTTGGACACTATAAGCGGAAACCGCGGAAAAATCCGGGACGGACGCCGACGGGGAGCGTGTCCGCCGTCACCTCTCCGTCACACGGTCGCGGGGTGCGCCGCCTGCGGCGACCTCGTTCGCGGCAACCAGCGCAGCCAGACCAGGAACACGACGAGCGCGTCGAGCACAATCAGCGCCTGCCACAGGTACAGGTGGAACCACTCGTACCAGCGCATGCTCCACTGGCCGAGGTAGAACAGGCTGATGATGCGCACGAGGTTCAGGGACTGGATCGCGACGAAGCCGATCCCGATGCCGGCCAGCCGATGCTTCCACGGCGCCGGGAACGCCAGCATCGCGGACACGAGGATGATGATCGCCTCGACGCCGTTGCAGCCGCGCTCGATCGAGATCGCGAAACCGTTGCTCGCGCTCCACAGGATCTTGCCCTGCGCGACCATGTCGGCGTCGAACAAGCCGACGATCCAGACGCAGATCTTCGCGATCGCGGCGGTGAACGGCAGGATCACGTGCTGCTCGACCGGATGCAGCAGCTCCAGCCCGAACAGCACGGCGAGGAAGAACAGGAACAGGACGACGAAGCGCAGCATGGTACGGACGACATCGGGGATCGAGGCCGCGCAGTCTACCGCCAAGCGCCCGTCCGCACCGGAATGGCGCGGTGCGATGCGCCGCATCCCATCGCATCGTCATGACATGCCCCCGGTTCCGGCTGCTAGGATTCGGGCATGAATCCCGCGCCGAATCTGTTCCTGATCGGGCCGATGGGCGCCGGCAAATCGACGGTCGGGCGCCATCTGGCCGACTTCCTGCGCATGCCGTTCGTCGACCTCGACCACGAGATCGAGGAACGCACGGGCGCGGCGATTCCGCTGATCTTCGAACTCGAGCAGGAAGCCGGCTTCCGCCGGCGCGAAAGCATGCTGCTGGCCGAACTCACCGGACGGCGCGGCGTCGTGCTCGCCACCGGCGGCGGCGCCGTGCTCGACGCGGACAACCGCCGCCTGCTGCGCGAGCGCGGCTACGTCATCTGGCTCGACGCCAGCGTCGACGCCCAGCTGGCACGGCTCGCGCGCGACCGCCGACGCCCGCTGCTGCAGGCACCCGATCGGCGCGAGCGCCTCGAAAACCTCGCCGCGCAGCGCAACGCGCTGTACGCGGAAACCGCCGACCTGCATCTCGACTCGGCCGGTGTCGGCAACAGCATGCACGCCGCCCACGACCTGCTCGACCTGCTCGAGGCACGCTGGCAGCGCGGTGGCGTGGAGGACCCCACATGAATCCCACCACGGTCGACGTCGGCCTCGGCCATCGCAGCTATCCGATCCGGATCGGCCCCGGACTGCTCGGCCGCACCGCGGACTGGCGCGCGGCGATCCGCGGCCGCCACGTGCTCGTCGTGACGAATGCGACGATCGCGCCGCTCTACCTGGAGCGCGTGCGCGCCGGCCTCGACGGTTTCGTGCACGACGCGCTCGTGCTGCCCGACGGCGAAGCGCACAAGACGCTCGCCAGCACCGACCGGATGTTCGAGGCGCTGGCGCGCCTCGGCGCCAGCCGCGACGCGACGATCCTCGCGCTCGGCGGCGGCGTCATCGGCGATCTCGCCGGATTCGCCGCCGCATGCTGGATGCGCGGCATCGACTTCGTGCAGATGCCGACCACCCTGCTGGCGATGGTCGACTCCTCGGTCGGCGGCAAGACCGGCGTGAACCTGCCGGCCGGAAAGAATCTCGTCGGCGCGTTCCACCAGCCACGCGCCGTCGTCGCCGACACCGACACGCTGGCGACCCTGCCGCCGCGCGAGTACCGCGCGGGCATCGCCGAGATCGTCAAGTACGGGGCGATCGGCGACGCCGCGTTCTTCGGCTGGCTGGAGGAGCACGCCGACGCGCTGAACGCCCGCGACGACGCCGTGTTGGTCGACGCGATCGCGACCAGTTGCCGGCACAAGGCCGGCGTGGTCGCGCGCGACGAGCACGAACACGGCGAGCGCGCGCTGCTGAATTTCGGCCACACCTTCGGCCATGCACTCGAAACCGATACCGGCTACGGCACGCTGCTGCATGGCGAGGCCGTCGCGATCGGCATGGTGCTGGCAGCGAAGCTGTCCGCCGACCTCGGCCGTGCATCGCGCGCGGACGCCGAACGCCTGGAGCGCCTGCTTCTCGCATTCGGCCTGCCGACCGCGCCGCCACCGAGCGATCCGCAGCGCCTGCTCGCCCTGATGCGACTCGACAAGAAGAATCTCAGCGGCCGCCTGCGCCTGATCCTGTGGCGCGGCGTCGGCCATGCCGAGATCGTGCCGGACGTCGACGAGGCCGCGATCCTCAGCCGCCTCGCCGCCGCATGAATCGAGACTAGGTCCGCGAGCGCAGGTGTCGGCCGACCAGCAGCATCAGCAATCCGCCGAGCGCCAGCGCCATCGCCCATCCTCCGACCGGAGCGGCGAAAGGCCCCGACGCACCACTGCCGGCAATGACATCGAACGGGACGTCGATCAGCGGATCCCGCAGGGGAATCCCCCCATCGAGGGGAATGCCGACCAGGCGTGCGGTGTAGCGCCCCTCGGCAAATCTTCCCAGCGGTATGGTCACCTCGACCGGCGGCGGCGTGCCGCAGACCGTGCCGTACCGCGCCTCGACCGTGATGACGGAGCCCTCGACCGCCACGTCGGACCGCTCGCCGCCCGGCGTGCAACCGCCCCATTGGAAGACGAGGCTGACCGGACTACCCGCTGTCGCCGGATCGGGCACCACGTGCGGATCCGAGAACGTCTGTGCCTGGGAGGCTCCGGCGAATGCCAGCGACAGCAGCGCGGCGAGCCTACGACGACGATCCATCCACATGGATGCGTTCCTTTCGTTCCGCGCCGTCCGGCGACGCGCCGATCCCAATCCAGACGGCTGGAGGGATCGGCAATTCCCGCAGGAATCGTCACATGGCTTCCGGCTCGATCCTGCCGACACGACGCTCCACACGACGCAGGCACCGCGATCCGGCTGCCGTCAGGTGTGACGACCGTGTCGTCGATCGCATGCACGCGGTTACAATGCTCGCCGACCATGCGACTCTTCATGCAGACCAAAGCCGCCGGCGCCGAAGCGCCGCGCTACTACCAGATCTCGCTCGAGCAGGACCTGCTCGGCGGCTGGACGCTGTTCCGCGAATGGGGCCAGCAGGGCAACCGCCGCGCGAGCGTCAAGCGCGAACTGTTCCTCGAACGCGACGCCGCCCTCAACGCGTTCGAGCATGCGCGCGACCTGCAGATCAAGCGCGGCTTCCAGGTCATGTTCAGCCAGGGCTTCGACGGCCCGCACGCCTGAGTCCCCGCCCCTCTGAGTCCTATTGCCGCGCCCCCGTGGCCGGCACGCCGGCCGCAGCGACAATCTCCCCCTTTCCATCGTGAGGTCCCGCATGTCCACGCCCGACCACCGCTTCCTGCGCGCGCTGCGCCGCGAACCCGTCGACACCACGCCCGTCTGGATCATGCGCCAGGCCGGACGCTACCTGCCGGAATACCGCGCCACGCGCGAACGCGCGGGCAATTTCCTCACGATGGCGCAGACGCCCGAGATCGCCTGCGAGGTCACCTTGCAGCCGCTGGCGCGGTTTCCGCTCGACGCGGCGATCCTCTTTTCCGACATCCTGACGATCCCGGATGCGATGGGGCTGGGCCTGCACTTCGTCGACGGCGAGGGCCCGAAGCTGCGGCATCCCGTGCGCAGCGCCGCCGATGTCGCCCGCCTCGGCGTGCCGGACCCTGAGACGGACCTGCGCTACGTTCCCGATGCGGTGCGCCTGATCCGCCGCGAGCTGAAGGACCGCGCCCCGCTGATCGGCTTCTCCGGCAGTCCATGGACGCTGGCCTGCTACATGATCGAAGGCGAAGGCTCGTCGAACTTCTCGCGCGCCAAGGCCATGGCGCTCGACGACGCGCCGACGATGCACCGGCTGCTCGACGTGCTGGCGCGCTCGGTCTCCACCTACCTCGCCGCGCAGGCGGCCGCCGGCGCGCAGGCGCTGATGGTGTTCGACACCTGGGGCGGCCTGCTCGCCCCCTCGATGTTCCGCGAGTTCTCGCAGCGCTACCTGGCACAGATCGTCGCCGCGCTGAAGGCGCATCCGGCCGTGGCCGACGTACCGGTCATCCTGTTCTCGAAGGGCGCCAACGCCCACCTCGAAACCCTGGCCGACAGCGGCTGCGACGGGCTGGGCCTCGACTGGACGGTCGACATCGCCGACGCGCGCGCGCGCGTCGGTTCGCGCGTGGCGCTGCAGGGCAATCTCGATCCGGCCGTACTGGCCGCCTCGCCCGAGGCGATCCGCGGCGAAGCCCGCCGCATCATCGACGGCTTCGGCGCGCACCCCGGCCACGTGTTCAATCTCGGCCATGGCATCACGCCGGACATCAAGCCCGAGCACGTCGCCGTCCTCGTCGACGCCGTACACGAATTCGGGCGTCGCACGGCCTGAACGTACGGTCCCGCGCC
>DBMH01000261.1:0-269 GCA_002297645.1 Rhodanobacteraceae bacterium UBA703
GACGGCCCGACGCACCAGCCGATCGAACAGACGGCCACCCTGCGCATGATGCCGAACCTCGACGTGTGGCGCCCTTGCGACAGCGTCGAAGCCTTCGTCGCCTGGCAGGTCGCGCTCGAGCACCAGCAAACGCCGACCGCGCTGATCCTGACCCGCCAGAACCTCGCGCATCAACCGCGCGACGCCGCGCAGATCGCCGCGATCCGCAAGGGCGGCTACGTGCTCAAGGACTGCGCCGGCGCGCCGAAGGCGGTGATCATCGCCACCGG
>DBMH01000261.1:372-10686 GCA_002297645.1 Rhodanobacteraceae bacterium UBA703
GAAGCGGGCGTAACCGGCTACTGGCGCCAGTACGTCGGCCTCGAAGGCGCCGTGGTCGGCATCGACCGCTTCGGCGAATGCGGCCCGGCCGCACAGGTCTTCGAATACCTCGGCATCACCGCCGCCAAGGTGGCCGAAGCCGTCCAGGGCGTCATCGCCGCCTGATTTTCGACTGCCTACCCCGCAGGCAAGACCCGGTGAAGTTGCCGGGTCTTTTTTCGTCCACATTCCGGAAAATTGATGTTTTCTTGATACGCCTGCCCGGAATCTTGGCACCGTTTTGACGACCATCCTCCTAGCATGAAACTGTCACGCAAAGGAGGATTCATCATGACGATCACCCAAACCGTTCTGCAACTCACCGCGCACCCGCTGTTGCTGCGCCTCGCCATCGTCGCCGCCACGATCACCTTCTTCGTCGCACTCAACGCCCTCGCCAAGCGGGTCAGCGAGTCGCGCCGGCTGTTCGGCGGCCGCACGGCGCACGAAGCGTTCCGCGCCGAAGAGCGCAAGGTCGTCGCCGTCGCCTATTTCTGGTGAGCGCATCGCGCGCCTTTACGCTTTCTTGATGGCGGCCAACGCTTTCTTGACGGCATTTTGACCGGCGCTTTTATATCATGACCATGTCGCAGCTCAGCCTGGAAAGTTGATCATGGATTTCGTCTATCTCGCCCTCATCGGGCTGTTGTTCCTGCTGATGGCCGGCCTGGCCGCCGGGTGCACCCGGCTGGGAGGCAAAAAATGACCTGGCTCTACATTCTCAGCGGCATCGTCGCCGCCGCGCTACTCGTTTATCTGATCACCGCGCTGCTGTTCCCGGAGGATTTCTCATGACCGCGCACACCTGGTCCCTTCTCGGCCTCTATCTCGCCGTGATGCTCGTCACGGTCAAACCGATGGGCATCTGCCTCGACAAGGTCATGAACGGCGAATTCCGTTTCGGCGCGCGCGTCGAGCGGCCGCTCTTCCGCCTGTGCGGCGTCCACGCCGACGAGGACATGGGTTGGCTGAAGTACGCCTTCGCCATTCTGCTGTTCAACGCCCTCGGCGCGCTGGCCGTGTATGCATTGCAGCGCCTGCAGGCGTGGCTGCCGCTCAACCCGCAGGCGATGGCCGGCGTCAGCGCGGATTCGTCCTTCAACACCGCCATCAGTTTCGCCTCCAACACCAACTGGCAGGGCTACGGCGGCGAATCCACGATGAGCTACCTCACGCAGATGCTGGCGCTCACGGTGCAGAACTTCCTCTCGGCGGCGACCGGCATCGTCGTGGTCATCGCCCTGATCCGCGGCTTCGCGCGCCATTCGGCGGCGGCGATCGGCAACGCCTGGGTCGATCTCACGCGCATCACGCTGTACGTGCTGCTGCCGATCTCGGTCGTCTATGCCGTCTTCCTGGTCGGCCAGGGTTCGATCCAGAATGTCGCGGCGTACAAGGATGTCGCCACCGTCGAGGTGACGAAGTACGACGCGCCGAAACTCGACGCCGCCGGCCAGCCCGTGAAGGACGACAAGGGTGAAGCGGTCACCGAACCGGCCGAAACCCGCACGCAAACGCTGGCCATGGGCCCGGTCGCCTCGCAGGAGGCGATCAAGATGCTCGGCACCAACGGCGGCGGCTTCTTCAATGCCAACTCGGCGCATCCGTACGAGAATCCGACGCCGCTTTCCAACTTCATCCAGATGCTGTCGATCTTCCTGATTCCCGGCGGGCTGTGCTTCACCTTCGGGCGCATGGTCGGCGACACGCGCCAGGGCTGGGCGGTGCTCGCCGCGATGACGGTGATGTTCGTCGGCCTGGCGATCGCCGCCATGCATTTCGAGCAGCAGGGCAACCCGCTGCTCTCGCAACTCGGCGTCGA
Source organism: Rhodanobacteraceae bacterium UBA703 (assembly GCA_002297645.1). Taxonomy (GTDB): domain Bacteria; phylum Pseudomonadota; class Gammaproteobacteria; order Xanthomonadales; family Rhodanobacteraceae; genus Dokdonella_A. The sequence goes on from DBMH01000261.1 coordinate 2,234, forward strand.
TCCGCTCGCCGGCAGCATGGAAGGCAAGGAGGCGCGCTTCGGCATCGCCGAATCCGGGTTGTTCGCCACCATCACCACGTCGGCCTCGTGCGGCGCGGTGATCGCCATGCACGACTCCTTCACGCCGCTCGGCGGGCTGGTGCCGCTGATCGGCATGCACCTCGGCGAAGTGGTATTCGGCGGCGTCGGAACCGGCCTGTACGGCATGCTCGTCTTCGCCATCCTCGCCGTGTTCATCTCGGGCCTGATGATTGGCCGCACACCGGAATACCTGGGCAAGAAGATCGAGTCCTTTGAAATGAAGATGACCTCGATCGCCATCCTGATGACGCCGCTGCTGGTGCTGGTCGGCACGGCAATCGCCGTGCTCGCCGCCGACGGGCGGGCAGGTATCGCCAACCCCGGCGCGCACGGTTTCTCGGAAATCCTCTACGCCTTTTCGTCGGCGGCCAACAACAACGGCAGCGCCTTCGCCGGCCTGTCGGTAAACACGCCGTTCTACAACACGCTGCTCGGCATCGCCATGTGGCTCGGCCGCTTCGGCGTGATCGTCCCGGTGCTGGCCATCGCCGGCTCGCTGGCGGCCAAGAAGCGCCTGGCGGTCACCGAGGGCACGCTGCCCACGCACGGCCCGTTGTTCGTCGCCCTGCTGGTGGCCATCGTGCTGCTCGTCGGCCTGCTCAACTATGTGCCGTCGCTCGCGCTCGGCCCGGTCATCGAGCACCTGCAGATGACCGCCGGACACTGATCGGAGACAACGATGACCCGCAAGACTTTCACCCTGTTCGACCCGCAACTCGCCGGCCCCGCGGTCGCCGACGCGTTCCGCAAGCTCAATCCCGCCGTGCAGTGGCGTAATCCGGTGATGTTCGTCGTTTTCATCGGCAGTCTCCTGACGACGGTGCTCTGGGTTCAATCGCTCGCCGGCAGGGGCGAGGCGCCCGGATGGTTCATCCTCGCCATCACCCTGTGGCTGTGGTTCACGGTGCTCTTCGCCAATTTCGCCGAAGCGCTCGCCGAAGGGCGCAGCAAGGCGCAGGCCGCGTCATTGCGCGGACTGAAGAAGGAAACCTGGGCCAAGAAGCTGCATGAGCCGCGCGTCGACGCCACCTGGGAAATGAGCCCCGCTGCCGATCTGCGCAAGGACGACGTGGTCCTCGTCGCCGCGCATGAGTTCATCCCTGCCGACGGCGAAGTCATCGAGGGCGTCGCCTCGGTCGACGAGTCCGCCATCACCGGCGAATCGGCGCCGGTCATCCGCGAATCGGGCGGCGACTTCTCCTCGGTCACCGGCGGCACGCGCGTGCTCTCCGACTGGATCATCGTGCGCGTCATGGTCAATCCCGGCGAAACCTTCGTCGACCGCATGATCGCCATGGTCGAGAACGCCAAGCGGCAGAAGACGCCGAACGAGATCGCGCTGACCATCCTGCTCGTGGCGCTGACCATCGTTTTCCTCGCCGTCACCGTGACGCTGCTGCCGTTCTCGCTGTTCAGCGTCGATAGCGCCGGCTCGGGCACGCCGGTGAGCATCACCGTGCTCGTCGCGCTGCTGGTGTGCCTGATCCCGACGACGATTGCCGGGCTGCTCTCGGCCATCGGCGTCGCCGGCATGAGCCGCATGATGCAGGCCAACGTCATCGCCACATCGGGTCGCGCCGTCGAGGCGGCCGGCGACGTCGACGTGCTGCTGCTCGACAAGACCGGCACGATCACGCTCGGCAACCGCCAGGCGTCGGCTTTCCTGCCCGCCGACGGCGTTACCGAGGCGGAATTGGCCGACGCCGCCCAGCTGTCCTCGCTCGCCGACGAAACGCCGGAAGGCCGCAGCATCGTCGTCCTGGCCAAGCAGCGCTTCCAGCTGCGCGAACGCGACATCCACGCGCTCGACGCCCACTTCGTGCACTTCACCGCGCAGACGCGCATGAGCGGCGTGGACATGGGCGGGCGGCAGATCCGCAAGGGCGCCGCCGAGGCCGTCAAGGCCTACGTCGAGGCCGAGGGCGGCAGCTTCCACAAATCCGTCACCGCCAAGGTCGACGAAGTGGCCCGCCGCGGCAGCACGCCGCTGGTCGTCGCCGAAGTGTCCCATGGCAAGGCGCGCGTACTCGGCGTCATCGAGCTCAAGGACATCGTCAAGGGCGGCATCAAGGAGCGCTTCGCCGAGCTGAGGAAGATGGGCATCAAGACCGTCATGGTCACCGGCGACAACCGCGTCACCGCCGCGGCGATTGCCGCCGAAGCCGGCGTCGACGACTTCCTCGCCGAGGCGACGCCGGAGGCCAAGCTCTCGCTGATCCGCAAGTACCAGTCGGAAGGCCGCCTGGTGGCGATGACCGGCGACGGCACCAACGACGCCCCGGCGCTGGCGCAAGCCGACGTCGCTGTGGCCATGAACACCGGCACGCAGGCAGCCAAGGAGGCCGGCAACATGGTCGACCTCGACTCCAACCCGACCAAGCTGATCGAGGTGGTCGAAACCGGCAAGCAGATGCTGATGACGCGCGGCTCGCTGACCACGTTTTCCGTCGCCAACGACATCGCCAAGTACTTCGCCATCATCCCGGCGGCTTTCGTCAGCACCTACCCGCAGCTCGGCGCGCTCAACGTCATGGGCCTCGCGAGCCCGTCGTCGGCGATCCTCTCGGCGGTGATCTTCAACGCGCTGATCATCGTCTGCCTGATCCCGCTGGCGTTGAAGGGGGTCAGGTACCGTCCGCTCGGCGCGGCCACGCTGCTGCGCCAGAACCTGGCGATCTACGGCCTCGGCGGCATCGTCGCCCCCTTCCTCGGCATCAAGGCGATCGACCTGCTGATCGCCGCGATCGGATTGGCGTGATGGCGCCCCGCAAAAGCCGAGAAGCCGTCACCCCGGCGAACGCCGGGGTCCACGGTGCACCAACCGCCGTTGCTGGATTCCGGCTTGCGCCGGAATGACGGATAACTGAACCACAGGAGTCGGATTCCATGAAAAGCCTATTGCGTCCCGCCCTCAGCCTGTTCGTGCTGCTCAGTCTCATCACCGGCCTGGCCTACCCGGTGCTCGTCACCGGCGTCGCCCAGGCGCTATTCCCCGACGCCGCGAACGGCAGCCTGGTCGTCAAGGACGGCCAGGCGATCGGTTCGCGCCTGATCGGCCAGAACTTCAACGACCCGAAGTATTTCTGGGGCCGCCCGTCGGCCACCGCGCCGATGCCGTACAACGCCACCTCCTCCGGCGGCTCGAATCTCGGCCCGCTCAACCCGGCGCTCGCCGACGCCGTGAAGGGGCGAATCGCCGCGCTGCGCGCCGCCGACCCCGGCAACACGGCGCCGGTGCCCGCCGACCTGGTCACCGCCTCGGCGAGCGGGCTCGACCCGCATATCAGCCCGGCGGCGGCGCGCTACCAGGCCGGGCGCGTGGCTCATGCCCGGAACGTTGATCCGGCGGTGGTCGGCAAGCTCATCGACCAATACACCGAAGGCCGCCAGTGGGGCGTCTTCGGCGAGCCCAGGGTCAACGTGCTGGCGCTGAATCTGGCGCTGGACACCTACCATTAGGAGCGTTCATGGACATCGAGCGCCCCGATCCCGACAAGCTGCTGAGCCAGGTCCAGGCCGACGAGGCCAGGGCGAAGCGCGGCAAGCTGAAGATCTTCTTCGGCGCCTCGGCCGGAGTCGGCAAGACCTACGCGATGCTCGGCGACGCGCGGCAGCAGGTGCTGCGCGGCACCGACGTGGTGACCGGCGTCGTCGAGACGCACGGACGCATGGAGACCGAAGCGATGGCAGACGGCATCGAGCGTCTGCCCCTGCGCGAGATTCCCTATCGCGACCGCGTGCTGAAGGAATTCGACCTCGACGCGGCGCTCGCGCGCAAGCCGGCCGTGATCCTGATGGACGAACTGGCGCACTCGAACGTCGCCGGCTCGCGGCACCCGAAGCGCTGGCAGGACGTCGAGGAACTGCTCGACGCCGGCATCGACGTGTATTCGACAGTCAACGTGCAGCACCTGGAAAGCCTCAACGACATCGTCAGCGGCATCACAGGCATCCGCGTCTGGGAGACCGTTCCCGACCGCGTTTTCGACGACGCCGATGAGGTGGTGGTGGTCGATTTCCCGCCCGACGAGCTGATCGAGCGTCTGCGCCAGGGCAAGGTGTACCTCCCCGAACAGGCGCGCCTCGCGTCGAAAAACTTTTTCCGCAAGGGCAACCTGCTGGCGCTGCGCGAACTGTCACTGCGGCGCACGGCCAACCGCGTCGACGACGAGATGCAGGCCTACCGCAAGCGCAGTTCCACCGCGCCGGTGTGGCCGACGCGCGAGTCGCTGCTGGCCTGCGTCGAGGGGGGCGAACGCGGCGAGAAGATCGTGCGCAGCTGCGCGCGGCTCGCTGCGCAGTTCGATGTGCCGTGGCATGCGGTACACGTCGACACCGGGGCAAGCGCTGTCCGTAGCGAACGCCAGCACCAGGAGATACTGCGTGTCCTGAAACTGGCCCAGGATCTCGGCGCCACTACAGCCACACTCTCCGCCCCCGCCGTCGCCCCGGCGCTGGTGCGCTACGCGCGCGAGCACAACTTGTCGCGCCTGGTCATGGGGCGTTCACACCGGCATTGGCACTGGCCATGGCAGAAGGCCATCGGCGAATCCATCGAAAGCGAAGCTTCCGATCTGGATATCCTGCGCGTCGCCCTGCCCAGCCACGAGAAAGCCGGCAACGACGCCACAGGCACGCCGCAGGTACCGGCGCGCCTGCGCTGGAAGGGCTATGCCGCCGCCACGGCCATTTGCGGTGTCGTCACCATTGCCGCCACACCGCTGCTGGGGCTGATCGACCTGACCAACATCGTCATGCTGTTCCTGCTCGCCGTGGTCGGTGTGGCGCTCGTCTTCGGCCGCGGCCCCGCCGTATTCGCCGCCTTCATCGGCGTCGGCCTGTTCGACTTCTTCTTCGTCCCGCCGCGCTTCACCTTTGCGGTCAGCGACGTGCAGTACGTCCTCACTTTCGCGGTAATGCTCGTCGTCGCACTCGTCGTCGGCCAGCTGACCGCCGGACTTCGGGTTCAGGTCGATGCCGTCACCGAACGCGAGCGACGGGTGCGTGGACTATACGAAATGTCGCGCGAGCTTTCGGCGACGCTAATGCCCGAACAGGTCGCCGAGATCGGCCTCCGTTTCGTGGCCGCGGAATTCGGCTTCAAGTCGGCGGTGCTCGTCGCCGACGAACAGGATCACCTGCAGACCATGCCCGGTGCCACCGCCGAAGTCGACACCGGCGTCGCCCAATGGGCCTTCGAACGCGGGGTCGCGGCGGGACAGGGCACGGATACTCTGCCGGCCAGCAAATGCCTGGTGCTGCCTCTCAAAGCCACAATGCGCCTGCGCGGCGTGCTTGCCGTCGAACCCGGCGGCAAAGGGCTGCTTGACCCCGAACAGCGGCGCGTGCTCGACACCTGCGCCTCGCTGATGGCCATCTCGATCGAGCGCATCCACTATTTCGACATTGCCCAGAAAACAACCGTCCAGATGGAATCGGAGCGCCTGCGCAACTCGCTGCTCTCAGCCATTTCGCACGACCTGCGCACGCCACTGGCGTCTCTCGTCGGGCTCGCCGATACGCTGCAGATGACCCATCCCGCGCCGACCGGGCAGCAGCTCGAGGTGATCGAGTCGATGCGCAACTCGGCCACCCGCATGAACGCGCTGGTCAATAATTTGCTCGACATGGCACGCCTCGAATCCGGCGCCGTGCAGCTCAACCAGCAGTGGCAGCCGCTCGAGGAAGTGGTCGGCAGCGCCCTCGGGGCCTGCACTCACGCCCTGGAGAGGCGGCCGATTACGGTCAATCTATCGCCCGACTTGCCGCTGTTGCATATCGACGCCGGGTTGTTGGAGCGCGTGCTGGTCAACGTGCTGGAGAACGCCTCCAAGTACACCCCCGAGGGCACCCCGATTGAAATCCGCGCACATGCCGAGAGTGACAACGTGGTAGTGTTCATCGACGACCACGGTCCCGGCCTGCCGCGCGGGCGCGAGGAAGCCATCTTCGAGAAATTCGAACGCGGCCGCCGTGAAAGCGCGACGCCCGGTGTCGGCTTGGGCCTCGCCATCAGCCGCGCGATAATGCAGGCACACGGCGGCACGATTCGCGGCGAGACGCGCAAGGAAGGCGGCGCCCGCTTCATCATCACCCTGCCGCGCGGCAAACCGCCGACTGACGACGGCACCGACGAACTACCAGACAGACAACCATGAGCGCCAACAAGACCCGCGTGCTGATCATCGAGGACGAGGCCGACATCCGACGCTTCGTGCGCATGGCACTGGAAAGCGAAGGACACGAAGCCTATGAGGCCGACACCCTGAAGCGCGGCCTGATCGAAGCCGGCACGCGGCGCCCGGAGTTGGTCATCCTCGACTTGGGCCTGCCCGACGGCGATGGCGTCGACTTCATCCGCGAACTGCGCGCCTGGTCGGCGATGCCGGTCATCGTCCTATCCGCGCGCAGTAGCGAGAACGACAAGATCGCCGCACTCGACGCGGGCGCCGACGACTACCTGGTCAAGCCTTTCGGCGCCGGCGAACTGCTGGCCCGCGTGCGCGCCCAAGTGCGCAGGCATGCGTACACGGAATCTGGAACACCGCTGGTCAAGTTCGGCGACATCCGCATCGACCTGACCCTCCGCCTCGTCGAGCGCGGCGGCCAACCATTGCACCTCACGCCGATCGAATACCGCCTGCTCACCTGCCTCACCTCCCAGCCCAACCGCGTGATCACCCACCGGCAACTGCTACAGGCCGTATGGGGACCGGGGCACACCGAGGACACGCATTACGTCCGCGTGCACATGGCCAATCTGCGCAAGAAGATCGAACACGACCCATCGATGCCGAAGCACATCCTTACCGAGTCCGGGATCGGCTATCGCTTCGTTCTCGACACTTGAGTGTAGTTGCTGCGGTCGGGTGGAAATCGTTCGCCCGGAGGCGAGCCAGGGAACTGAATTCGTCGGCGAGTTTCTGCGCTTTGTCCGATATCCATCGCGTCGTTCGAGCAAGAGCCTCCTGTAGCGTTGCGGCCCCGAAAATCCGGGTGGATGCCATATCAGCGGCCTAGTAGACAGCTCTGATTTCGAGTTGTATTATGTGTCACAAGACATGTGCGCACACGCGCGACGCAACTCGCTCTTCAAGCATGGGGCCGCGCCAGAAAGCCCCAATACCGTTTTGTGAAACCGGTTCCCAAACAGTAGTACGTGTAACAGCATCTTCAATCCCAATTAAATAAGGAGTGGCAAATGCATCAAAGGTTTTTGAAGAAAATCGTTGCAATAGCGGCGCTGGGTGCAATGGCTGTCGGTAATGCCTCTGCTGTGGTCACCGCCAAACTCGGGCAACCGATGCCCGAAACGCACCCCATGGCCATTGCCATGAACAAGTTCGTCGAACTCGCCGGGAAGTACACCAACAACAACGTGAAGATCCAGCCATTCCACAATGCTGTGCTGGGCAGCGATGAAAAGATGCTGCAGAGCGTGCAGGCCGGCACGCTGGAGTTCTATATCGGCACCCTGGCGCCGCTTTCAACCCGAATCAAGGAAGTACAGGTGTGGGATCTGCCGTTCATGTTCGCCAACAAGAAGGAGGTGTACACCGTGCTCGACGGCGCCTCCGGGAAAAAGATCTTCGAAAAGCTTGAACCCACCGGCATGGTTGGTTTGACCTGGAGCGCAATGGGCTTCCGCAACCTCTCCAACAGCAAGCGCCCGGTGACCAAGCTCGAAGACATCAGCGGCCTGAAGATCCGCGTGATGGCCAACCCCGTGGCCCTGGAAACCTGGAAGACCCTCGGCGCCAACGCCGTGCCGATGGCCTTCGCCGAAGTATTCACCGCGCTCGAGATCAAGGCCATCGACGGCCAGGAAAACCCGCTGGTGCACATGTACGCCAACAAGATGCAGGAAGTGCAGAAATACATTTCCCTGACAAACCACGTGTACACCCCGATGGCGCTCGTCGTTTCCAAGAAATTCTGGGACGGCATCTCCGACACCGACAAATCTGCCATCCAGAAAGCGGCGGAAGAGGCCAAAATCCTGCAAGCTCAATTGCTCGACGAAGGCGACAAGGATGTGATCAAGAAATTCGGCGAAGCCGGTGTCAAGGTCGACTCTGTGCCCCCGGCCGAGCTGGTCAGGATCCAGGACAAGGTCAAGCCGGTGGTGGCCAAGTTCGCCCCGCAGATCGGCGAAGACTTCATCAAGGGCTTCTACGCCGAGATCGACAAGGCCCGCGCAGCAAACTGAGCTTGTGACAAGTCGGAGGGGGGCCGAACGCCGCGGGCGTCGTCTCCCTCGCCAAATTCCCCTGAACGGATCGAAATCGGCCCGCCCCATCCAAGGCCGTCCGTCGCGGGGACGTTTAACCCTTGAGCCGCCGGCCCACCGCCGCCACGGCTACCGGACACCT
>DBMH01000260.1 GCA_002297645.1 Rhodanobacteraceae bacterium UBA703
GCCGCGCGCCGGGTCGCGAACTGCGACGACGACGGCCCCGGCTCGCTCCGCGCGACCATCGCCGACGCCGCCGACGGCGACACGATCGACCTGACGCAGCTCGGCTGCTCGCGCATCACGCTCGAGACCGGCGCCATCGCGATCCGTACCGACAATCTGACGGTGGCCGGAAAGGGCGCGGGGCGGTCCATCGTCGACGGCGGCGACCGCAACCGCGTGTTCATCCATTACGGTTTCGGCACCCTGACGTTGCAGGATCTCACCGTCAGCGGTGGCTACGTCCGCGCCAGCGGCAACCGCGTCGCCTTCGGAGGCTGCATCGCCGCACGCAGCTACATCAGCCTCGACCGGGCGATCGTGCGCGACTGCAGGGCAATCGGCGTCGGCTCCTACGGCGGCGGCACGTTCTCATACGGGCTGCTGATGCAGGACAGCACCATCACCGGCAACCTCGCCTCGGGCCAGCTCGACGACGCCACCACCGCCGCATTCGGCGGCGGCGCGTACGCCTACGCGGTGCAGATCGTCGACAGCACGGTCACCGGCAATCGCGCCATCTACCAGGCCGACCCGCGCTTCTCGAGCTACGGCATCGGCGGCGGCGTGATGGCGATCCTCGGCGGCAGCATCAGCCGTTCGACGATCGATTCGAACGTCAGCCAGGGCCGTGGCGGCGGCATCGCCGCCTTCAGCGCGCTGACCGTCTCCAACAGCACGATCTCGGGCAATCTGGCCCAGAAGGAAATCGGCGGCGGCCTGTTCGTGCGCTGGCCGGCATCGCTCCAGCTCGACAACAGCACGGTGGCGCTCAATCGCGCCGGCGCCGACGGCGGCGGCATCTGGCTCAATGCGACGGGCTCGTCCTTCCGCAGCAGCATCGTGCACGGCAACGTCGTCGCCGGAAACGTGGGCAACGACACCGGCCACGACATCGGCAACCGCCTGAATCCGTATTCGCCCGGCGCCGCGCAGACGATCCAGGGCGACCACAATCTCATCGGCACCGGCGGAACCCTGATTGCGCTTCCGCCGGACACCCTGCACGTCGATCCGATGCTGGACTCTCTCGCCTCGAACGGAGGTCCCACGCACACGCATGCACTGCGTCCCGGAAGTCCGGCGATCGACGCGGGAGACAATCCCGATGGATTGGCGACCGATCAGCGCGGCAAGATCCGGCGCTACGGCACGGCGGTCGACATCGGCGCCTACGAGGACCAGCCCGCTGCACCGGCCGCTCCGCCACAGCCGGTGCCCGGACTGTCGACGTGGGCCGCGCTGCTGCTGGCCGCCGCCATCGGCGGCGCCGCGACGACCGGCGCTTCGCGGAGAATCCTGCGTCACCGTCCCCCGCGGCGATAGCGCGGCCGTCCATCGGCCCGAGCCGGCGAGTCCCGCAAACGAAAACCCCCGCTCGAGGCGGGGGTTTTCGTTTCGATTCCGATCGGACGGAGGTACGGCGTCTGCCGTTCTCGTCCCAGGAATCCTTGTTGGCAGCCCCGGATGGATTCGAACCACCGAATGCCTGAGTCAGAGTCAGGTGCCTTACCGCTTGGCGACGGGGCTATGTTGGGTAGTTTAGCGCTTCGAGTACTGCGTTGCGCGACGCGCCTTGTGCAGACCGACCTTCTTGCGCTCGACCTCGCGGGCGTCACGCGTCATGAAACCGGCCTTGCGCAGCGGCGACTTCAGCGCTTCGTCGTATTCGACCAGCGCGCGGGCGATGCCGAGACGGATCGCACCGGCCTGACCGGTCATGCCGCCGCCGGCCACCGTCACGAGGACGTCGAACTTGTCCTGGTTCTCGGTCAGCTCGAGCGGCTGGCGCACGATCATGCGCGAGGTCTCGCGACCGAAGAATTCGTCGAGCGGCTTGCCGTTGACGACGATGGCGCCGCTGCCGCGGCGCAGGAACACGCGCGCTGCGGAGGACTTGCGACGACCGGTACCGTAATTCTGGGAGTTAGCCATGTGCTTGTCTGCTCGTTACGCGTCGATGTTCAGAACCTGCGGCTGCTGCGCCGCATGCGGATGGTTCGCGCCGGCGTAGACCTTGAGCTTGCGATACATCGCACGGCCCAGCGGGTTCTTCGGCAGCATGCCCTTCACGCCGATTTCGATGACGCGCTCGGGATGCGTGGCGAGCATGTCCTTCAGCGAGGTCGTCTTCAGGTTGCCGATGTGGCCCGTGAAGCGATGATAGTTCTTGTCGTCCAGCTTCTTGCCGGTGACCGCGATCTTCTCGGCGTTGATGACGACGAGATAGTCGCCCGTGTCGACGTGCGGCGTGTAGATCGTCTTGTGCTTGCCGCGCAGACGATGCGCCAGCTCGGTGCACAGGCGGCCGAGCGTCTTGTCGGTGGCGTCGACGACGTACCAGTCGCGCTTTACGGTTTCAGCATTGGCGCTGATCGTTTTCATATCCGGAGACTCTGATTCGGCCCCTGCGGAAGCGGGCTCGGCTGAAAGTGGGGCGCGGGAGAATAACGGAAGGCTACCGGCAAGGCAAGCCCACCTGATCAACCGGCGAAGCACGGAATGATAGCATGCTTTCCATGTCCGGCAATGCAGCCTCCACTCCTTCCGATCCGGTCCTGCGCGAACTGACGGACCAGTGCGTGATGTGCGGCCTGTGCCTGCCGCACTGCCCGACCTACCGCGTCGCGGCGACCGAAGCGGAATCCCCGCGCGGCCGCATCGCCGTGGCCCGCGCGCTGGCCCTCGGAATCGCCGATCCCACCCCGGCCGCGCTGGAACATCTGGACCATTGCCTCGGCTGCCTGTCCTGCCAGAAGGTCTGCCCTTCGCAGGTGCGCTACGAGGACATCCTGGTGCGCACGCGGGAACGCCTGCGCGCGAAGCGACCGGCCGGAATGCTGCGGCGCCTTCTGCGCAGCCCTGCCCTGCTGACCCGGCTGGCCCGCATCGGCATGGCCGTACGCGCGCACCGCTGGCTGCCGGCCCTCGCGCGGCGGCTGCCGAAGAAGTCGGCGGCGCGGCGCCTCCTGCGATCGCTGCCGTCTCCCACCCCGGCTCCGCATTTCGAAGCCCCTCCGGTGAAGTCGTCCGCCCGCGGCCGCATCGCCCTGTTCCGCGGCTGCGTCGCCAGCGCCTGCGACCGCGACACGTTCGCCGCCGCGCGCTTCCTGCTCGAGACGCTCGGCTACGAGGTCGTCGCGACCGCAGCCGGCGACTGTTGCGGCGCCTTGCCGCGCCATGCCGGCGACGTCGAGGCAGCGACGCGGATCGCCGCATCGACGCGGCACGGACTCGAATGCAGCGGCGCCACGACCGTGCTGGGAACGGCGAGCGGCTGTTTCGGCGACCTCCGCGATGAAGTGTGCCGCGACGGCGCGGTGCGTGCGGCCGATGCGCTCGCCTTTCTCGCCGCCGACGCCGGGTTCGCCCAACTCCGTTTCCGCCCGCTCCCGGCGCGCGCGGCGCTGCATATTCCGTGCACGCAGGCCAACGTCGTCGGCAACGGGGACGCGATCGCCCGGCTGCTGGCGCGCATTCCCGGCCTGACCGTGCTGCCCCTGCCTGGGCAACCCCGCTGCTGCGGCGCGGCCGGCAGCTACTTCGTCGAGTTCCCGGACATCGCGGACGCACTGGGGAACGAGAAACTGGATCAGGCCGCCGCGTTGCAGCCCGACCTGCTCCTCACCACAAACATCGGCTGCCGCCTGCACCTCGGCAACGGGCTGCGCGAACGCGAGGCCGCCATACCCGTGCTGCATCCACTGGCGTTGCTGGCGCGACAACTGGACAATTCCGCCCCATGAGCCCACGCACCCTGACGCCGCTGGACCGCGCGCTGGTCGAGATCGAACGCGCCCTCGCCACCGTCTTCGTCCCGAAGCCCGAGGCGCTGCATCCCTCGCCCGCCGGAGCCATCGAGGACGGCGAACTGGACGAGGCGGCCCGCCACCACGCGGCCGGCCTGATGCGCGTGAACCACGTCGGCGAGGTCTGCGCTCAGGCGCTGTACTTCGGACAGGCCGCGGTCGCGCGCGACGAGGCACTGCGCGCCCGGATGCTCGCCGCCGCCGCCGAGGAAACGGATCATCTGGCCTGGTGCGGCGAACGGCTGGAAGAACTGGGAAGCCGGCCCAGCCTGTTCAACCCGCTGTGGTATGCCGGCGCCTACGCGATCGGCGCGGTGGCCGGACTCGTCGGCGATCGCACCAGCCTCGGCTTCGTCGTCGAGACCGAGCGCCAGGTGGAGGCGCACCTCGGCGAGCACCTGGAGACGCTGCCGCCCGGCGACGAACGAAGCCGCGCCATCGTGCGGCGCATGAAGGACGACGAGGCGCGCCACGCCGACAACGCACTCGCCGCCGGCGCACGCCTGCTGCCGAGGCCGATTCCCTCGCTGATGCGCTTCGCGTCGGACGTGATGAAGACGGTGGCGTATCGCGTGTGAGCTGCGCTCACACGCGGCGGGATTGGAGATTCGGGATTCGCTGGAGCAACTCGGTACGAGGGTGCTCCTCTCCGAATACCCGGTCACCAATCCCCAATCCCGGCTTCACATCAGATTGCGCCCGTGGAACAGCTCCTCGATTTCGCGACGGAGCAGTTGTTCGATGCGCTGGCGATCCTTGAACGACAGGTCGTCGGCCTGCGCCTCGAACAGGTACGTGTCCAGGTCGAAGTCCTTCACGTGCATCTTCGTGTGGAAGATGTTCTCCTGGTACACATTGACGTCGAACATCTCGTACTTCTGGCGGATGTGCTTGGCCAGGTAGTCCTGGATCGAATTGATCTTGTGGTCGATGTAGTGCTTGCGGCCCTTCACGTCGCGGGTGAAGCCGCGCACGCGATAGTCCATCGTGACGATGTCGGACTCGAAGCTGTCGATCAGGTAGTTCAACGCGCGCAACGGCGAGATGACGCCGCAGGTGGCCACGTCGATGTCGGCACGGAACGTCGCGATGCCGTTGTGCGGATGCGTTTCCGGATAGGTGTGGACCGTGATGTGGCTCTTGTCCAGATGCGCCACGACGGCGTCGGAAATCATGTCCTTGCCGAGCTTCTCGACGATCGGGTGCTCGGAGATCAGGATCGTCACCGATGCGCCCTGCGGGTCGTAGTCCTGGCGCGCGATGTTGAGGATGTTGGCGCCGATGATCTCGGCGACGTCCGTCAGGATCTGCGTCAGGCGGTCGGCGTCGTACTGCTCGTCGATGTATTCGATGTAGCGCTGCCGCTGGTCTTCCGACACGGCGTAGCAGATGTCGTAGATGTTGAAGCTGAGCGACTTGGTCAGGTTGTTGAAACCCTGCAGCTGCAGGCGCGGAATCGGTTTGACCACGGCGGTATACCTGGAAAGGGGGCGGCGACGGCTCGGAGGGCGCGGATTATGGGACATGCGGCCCCTCGAAGGAACCGAGCCGGCCGATCCGCGGACCGGCTTCCGTTCCGGTGCAGGCGCGAGTGCCGCCGGAATGCGCGCATGCGCACACAACGCGACATCGCACCGGCGCGAAGGTGGGACGCTTCCGCGAATATGCAATAAGATGCGGCGACGTCCACTCAGGCCGGGCTCGCAAACGTCGGGACCTCCCGCGTTCCGGCCTGACGCGGTGCAGACCGCGTTAGGACGCGCTGAGGGGAGACTGGTGGAACCACAAGGCAAGATCGCCGATTTCCGATACACATTGCAGCGTGAGATCAATCGCGTGCAGGCGCCACCGATGCTGACGCCCGACCGCCACGCCATCGAGCGTTTCCTCGCTGCCTGCCATCGCCGCCGCTACGCCAGCAAGACCGCGATCATCCGGCCCGGCGATTCGGCCAACATCCTCTACTACGTCATCGACGGTTCCCTGACCGTCTCGTCGGAGGACGAGGAAGGCCGCGAGCTCATCCTCGCCTACCTGAATCGAGGCGAGTTCATCGGCGAGATGGGCCTGTTCGTGGAGACTCCGCGGCGCGAGGTCATGGTGCGCACGCGCACGCCATGCGAGCTGGCGGAGATCAGCTACGAGCGCATGTTCAGCCTGTTCGAAGGACCGCTGCGCGAGGAGTGTCCGAAGATCCTGTTCGCGATCGGCTCGCAGCTGACCAATCGCCTGCTGCACACCTCGCGCAAGGTCAGCCGCCTCGCCTTCATGGACGTCACCGGGCGCGTCGCCAAGACGCTCGTCGACCTGACCGACGAGCCGGATGCGATGACGCATCCGCGCGGCAAGCAGATCCGCATTTCGCGCCAGGAAATCAGCCGCATCGTCGGCTGTTCGCGCGAGATGGTCGGCCGCGTGCTCAAGCAGCTCGAAGAGCAAGGGATGATCACGGTCTCGGGCAAGACCATCGTCGTGCTCGGCGCCGACTGAGCCTCACGGCACCGGCGCAGCGCCGGAAAGCCCCAGCCCCTCCTCGATCCGACCAGGCCGGAACCCGTCCGGCCCGTCTCCGGTGCATGGACCGCAGGCACCGTCGATGCGCCTGCGCCTCTTCACCGGACCGTCCCGTCAGGCAGCGTTTCCGCAACCTGACGGGACGCGGACCGGTCGGGTTCGTAGACCATGTAGACGTCGGCGCGCTGGTAGTGGCTGCCCGGCCGCGGCGCCGGGTGGTGCACGAAGCCGGCACTCTCGTAGAGTGCCAGCGCCGGTTTCAGGCGCAGGCTCGACTCGAGGAACAGGTTCGTGCCGCCGCGCGCCCGGTAGGCGGCAATGGCGGCATCGAGCAGCCTGCGTCCGGCCCCGTAGCCGCGGAAGCCGCTCTCCACCGCCATCTTCGACAGCTCGTAGACGCCCGGCGCCTCCCTCAGCAAGGCGCAGGTGCCGATGACTTCGCCGTCGAGGATCGCGAACAGGATCTCACCGCCGGCGGCGATCACGTACTCCCGCGGCTTCGCCAGCACCTCGCGGTCGACCGCCTCGACGGTGAACCAGCGCTGCAGCCATTCCAGGTTGATGCGCTCGAAATGGGGCGCCCACTCGTCCCGGTACGGCAGGACCTCGATCGTCGCGGCGAGCAGGCGCTCGCGCTGCGCCAGGATCTCTGCCTCGACGCGGCCGCTGGCAAGATCGGCTTCGAAGCCGGACAACGCGCCGATGAGGTCTCCGGATGCGCGCCGGGCGGCCGCCTGCGCACCGCGCCGGATCGCGCACCACACCGGCCCGAGCCGATCGAGCCGCGCCTCCGCGGCCGCACTGAGTTCGAGCAGGCTGCGACGCGCATCGGCGGGGTCGGCGCGGCGTACGAGCCAGCCCTCCCTGTGCAGTTTCGCCGCCAGCTGGCTGACCGCCGGATGCGTCTGCCCGATCGCCGCCGCGATCTCGGTCACGCCGGCCGGCCCTTTCACCTGCAGGTAGCGCAACACCGGAAACCAGTGCGCATCGAGATCGACGCCGCTGGCGCGATAGGCCGAATTGGCGACCGCATACAGGCGCTCGCTGACCGCCTTGAAGCGGCTACCCAGCGCAAGTTCGTTCTGGCTATGGAGGAAGTTCATACGTAGGTACTTACGAAAGTGCCTACGCTATACCCTTGCCTCTCGTCGCGCAAGCCTGTGCCACGCCCGACGGAAGGACGCTCGACGAGCCACAGGCTCGCACCAGCGGGAGAGGGCGAAAAGCCGGCTCGGAGCCAGGACCGGGCCGGACCGGCGCGCGCAGCGGCGGCCCGACGGCCGCGCGCTGGCTCAGACGGCGCGGAACAGGCGCGCGAGCTCGGCGCCCGGATCCGGCGCGCGCATGAAGGCCTCGCCGACGAGGAAGGCGTCGATGCCCGCTTCCTGCATCTTCTCGACGTCGGCGCGTGTGTGGATGCCGCTCTCGGTGACCAGAAGACGCCCCGCGTCGACGCGGTCGCGCAGCGTCAGCGTGGTGTCCAGCGAGGTCTCGAATGTGCGCAAATTGCGGTTGTTGACGCCAATCAGCGGCGCCGGCACGCCGAGCGCGCGCTCGAGTTCGATCTCGTCGTGCACCTCGACCAGCACGTCGAGATCGAGTTCGGCCGCCAGCAGCGACAACTCCAGCAAGGCCGGATCGTCGAGCGCCGATACGATCAGCAGGATGCAGTCCGCCCCGATCGCGCGCGCTTCGTAGACCTGGTACGGGTCGATCGTGAAGTCCTTGCGCAGGATCGGCAGCTCGCAGGCCGCGCGCGCCTGCTCCAGGTAGGCCTCGCCTCCCTGGAAGAAATCCTTGTCGGTCAGTACCGACAGGCAGGCGGCGCCGGCCGCGGCGTAGCTGCGCGCGATCGCCGCCGGATCGAAGTCCTCGCGGATCACGCCCTTCGACGGGCTCGCCTTCTTGATCTCGGCGATCACCGCCGGCTCGCCCTCGTCGATCTTCGCCTCTAGCGCGGCGACGAAGCCGCGCGTCGGCGGCAGGCCGGCGACGCGCGCCGACAACTCGCTCAACGGCAGGCGCGCGCTGCGCTCGGCGATTTCCTCGGCCTTGCGTGCCAGGATGCGTTTCAGGATGTCGCTCATGCCGGACCTCCTCCGTTCGTCCGCGCCAGGCGCTGCGTGGTCGCCACGAATTCTTCCATTTTTGCCATGGCGGCGCCTCTGGCAACCGTTTCTCGGGCGAGATCGATGCCCGCCTGGATGGAACCGGCGAGGTCGGCCGCGTACAGCGCCGCACCGGCGTTCAGCAAAACGATGTCGCGCGCCACGCCGGGCTTGTCGCCGAGCGCGTCGAGCAGCATCGCCTTCGATTCCGCGGCGTCGGCGACGCGCAGGTTGCGGCTCGAGGCCATCACGAAGCCGAAGTCCTCCGGCTCGATCGAGTATTCGCGCACCTCGCCGTCGCGCAGTTCGCCGACCATCGTCGCGGCCCCCAGCGAGATCTCGTCCATGCCGTCGCGCCCCCACACGACCAGCGCATGACGCGCGCCGAGCCGTTGCAGCGCGCGGATCTGGATGCCGACCAGATCGGGATGGAACACGCCCATCAGCACGTTCGGCGCATCGGCGGGATTGGTCAGCGGTCCCAGGATGTTGAAGATCGTGCGCACGCCCATCTCGCGTCGCACCGGCGCGACGACCTTCATCGCCGGATGGTGGTTCGGCGCGAACATGAAGCCGATGCCGGTCTCGTCGAGGCAGCGCGCGACGTCGGCCGGCGGCAGCGCGATCGCCGCGCCGAGCGCTTCGAGCACGTCGGCGCTGCCGGACTTCGACGACACGCTGCGGTTGCCGTGCTTGGCGACCTTCGCCCCCGCCGCCGCGACGACGAAGGTCGAGGCCGTCGAGATGTTGAAGCTGTTCGCGCCGTCGCCGCCCGTACCGACGATGTCGACGAGGTGCGCGTTGCGCGTTTCGTCGCCCGGCGCCGGCCACGGCACCTTCTCCGACAGTTCGCGCATGACCACGGCTGCGCCGGCGATCTCGCCGATCGTCTCCTTCTTCACGCGCAGTCCGGTCAGGATCGCCGCCGTCAGCGTCGGCGACACCTCGCCGCGCATGATCTGGCGCATCAGGTCGACCATCTCGTCGTGGAAGATCTCGCGATGTTCGATCGTGCGCTGCAGCGCTTCCTGCGGGGTGATCGGCATGACGTGGATACGGCTCTGCTTCGGGCTCTCCCCGGGGAGGAGAACGGGGTGGATGGATTCGGAGCCTACGCGGCCTTGCGCAACGACGCACCGAGGAAGTTGCGCAGCATGTCGTGGCCGTGCAGGGTCAGGATCGACTCCGGATGGAACTGCACGCCCTCGATCGGCAGCGTCCGATGGCGCAGCCCCATGATCTCGTCGATCGAGCCGTCCGCGTTCTCGGTCCACGCCGACACTTCGAGGCAGTCCGGCACCGACGTCTTCTCGACGACGAGCGAATGATAGCGGGTCGCCTCGAACGGGCTCGGCAATCCGGCGAACACGCCGCGGCCGTCGTGATGGATCGGCGAGGTCTTGCCGTGCATGATTTCCCGCGCCCGCACCACCTTGCCGCCGAACACCTGGCCGATCGACTGGTGGCCGAGGCACACGCCGAACACCGGCGTCGACGCACCGAGCTTCTCGATGATCTCCAGCGAGACGCCCGCCTCGTCCGGCGTGCCCGGACCCGGCGAGATCACGATCGCGTCGGCACCGAGCGCGCGCACGCCGTCGAGCGTCAGCGCGTCGTTGCGAACCACGCGTACCTCTTCGCCCAGCTCGCCGAAGTACTGCACGAGGTTCCAGGTGAAGCTGTCGTAGTTGTCGATCATCAGCAGCATGTGTCAAGCAACCCATTGAAATTGAACGATTCAACATCGAATCATCGGGAGATGTACCCGCACCCGTGCCCGCGTGTCTCAGCCCGCCACGGCGGCTCGTTGGCCCGAACCAACCAGCACACGAGCCGCACCAAGGGTACGCACATCAGGTAAGCCCAAGGGGCGACAAGTGTATCGGGAAAGCTCTTCACGGCCCGCAATGAGCGGCGTCGCGTACGACGCACGTCGCCACCAACGAAAGCTAGTCGCAAGACGAGCCGGCGCCTAATTTCAAAGGGGCATAAGAGCAACGAGTCAATGCCGTGCACATCGTTGTCTCCGTTGGCCGCGGCGACAACCTGCCCGCTTGCGACAGCCGCGGCAGGGAATGCTTCTCGAGCAAACCATTTCGGGCTTCCAACGCAAGAATTCCGCTGTCGGCGATCTTCTGTACATCGCGCGGGACCATCGCAAGCGTCGTCGTAGACCAGAGTTGGCAAGCCATCCGAAGCCGTCGAGATGGCCGTCCAAGTCGAGGCGCCATCTGGCAGCAACTGGACTGCTTCGGGAATCTGGCCCACCCCGCAAGGGAGTGCGGCTACATGGTCACCCTGCCCTGCCCCAGGCTGACCATGAACGGGCGCGCGGCATCGAGCTGCGATGCCTCGGACTGCGCCTCGCCGGTGCGACGCCTCTTGCGCGCCCACCGTCACCCGCTCATACTGAACCACATGGTTCAGTGTACTCCAATCCGTTTCGACGCGTCCTTCGCCGCCCTCGCCGACGCCACCCGCCGCGGCGTCCTCGACCAGCTCGCTCGCGGCGATGCCTCCATCACCGACCTCGCCGACCAGTTCGAAATGACCCTCACGGGCATGAAGAAGCACGTCGGCGTGCTCGAATCGGCTGGTCTCGTGACCACCGAAAAAATCGGCCGCGTGCGCACGTGCCGCATCGGCCCGTGCCGTCTCGAGGAAGAAATGGCGTGGATCGCGCGTTACCGCCAGGTATGGGACGCGCGCTTCGAAGCGCTCGACGGTGTCATCGACGAACTCAAACAGCAGGAGAAGACTCGTGGCCGCAAAAAGAGACAGTGAATCCCGACGCACGACGGTGCAGAAGACGTCGGAGCGCGAAGTCGTCGTCACGCGGACGTTCGACGCGCCCGCGCGGCTCGTGTTCGAGGCCTGGTCCAAGCCGGAGCTTTTCAAGAAGTGGTGGGTGCCCCGCTCCATGGGCATGACGCTGCGCTCGTGCGAGATGGACGTGCGCACCGGTGGCAAGTACCGCCTGGTGTTCGGCGACGATCCGGCGAACACCATGGCGTTCTTCGGCAGGTACCTCGACGTGGTGCCCGACCAGCGCATCGTCTGGACGAACGAGGAAAGCGGCGACGCGGGATCCGTCACCACCGTGACGTTCGAAGAGCGCGATGGAAAGACGCGGCTCGTCCTGAGCGAGCTGTATCCCACGAAGGAAGCACTCGACGAGGCCGGCACCGGCGCGCAGGAAGCGATGCACGAGACGTTCGGACAGCTCGACGAACTGCTCGCCGAACTATCCGCACGTTGATTCCGTTCTCGGCGAATCGAAGGGCGTGACAAGATCGCTGCGACGGCCTTGGCGTAGGCCGCTCCAGCGACAATATTTCTGTTTCGACTAAGCCCAGCCTCGTGCTGGGCTTCATCATTTCGGGGGAAGACTTCTCACCCCAATGTCTGCAAACGGCCAGCTGCGGTCCTCTGGCCGCAAAACTCTAGCAGTGCAAAGCCGCCATTCCCCTCGTCTGATTACCGTGCGGCTAGCATCAAATGATGTGAAGTGAGGGATCCGTGGAACCACGAAGCAACCCCTCAGAGATTGAACAGCGGTTGCAGCGTCCTGACCAACCAACCCTTGAAACGCAGCGGGGCGTCGGTGGCCGCCACGCAAATACACGGCGTACCGGGAGATGTGATGGGCTGATGAGTTGTCTCGCCATCCAGGTCGGCGAGGTCCCCGGGGCCGAAATGACCCAGGATGTCGTCGTAAGCGCCGCGCAGTATGCAGGTCATCTCGTTCTTGCCGTGCGTGTGTTCCGGGATGCTCTTGCCCGGCGCGACGCTGAGCAGCATCAGAGAACCACCACTCACCTCCCGCTGCGCGGCTACGCGACGGATGCCGGGCGCGACGAAACGCCAAGGTAGACGGCTAAGGGATTCGCCGAAGTAGGGGCGGAGGGGCGCCGGAAGGCTGTCGGAGTGATCGCGATCCGGTGCGCTGGGTGCGGCTTTCTCGGGCAGGGGTACCTTGATCAGCTCCAGCATCGCTTCCCGAGCGTGGTCGGCCGTTGCCGCCGGCTCCTGCTTTCCGAGCAGCACTCCGCCGATTCGCTCCGCCAGGGCGAGTTGCGCACGGCATTGAGCACACACGCTCAAGTGCGTTGCGGCGACGACGGCAAACGCGGTCGGCAAGACGCCTGCCGCATGGCTCATCAGCGAGGTGGCATCCAGATGATGGACGGGATTCACGGTGCACTCCTCATGGCCGATTGCAGTTTGGCAAAGGCCCGCCGCAGGGAAGACTTGATCGTGCCCAACGGCATTGAAAGTTCATCCGCCAACTCGCTGTGCGATTTTGCCTCCAGATACGACATCCGAACTAATCGCGCTTGCAGAGCCGGCAAAGAATTGATTGCGTCCAGCAATTGCATCTCGTCGTTGAAGGATTCGGCACTCGACATGCCGAATTCGGTGCGCTCGGCGTCAAGTTGCTCGATGCCTTCCTGGACGTCGACCCACGTCGGCTCGCTGCGCGCTCGATCGACGTAGAGATTGCGGGCGATGCGAAATATCCAGGTCACCAGGTTTGCGCGTGCCGGGTCGTAGCTCTCGGCGCGCGCCCACACTCGCAGCATCGCATCCTGCACGAGCTCCTCTGCCGCGGCCTGGCTCTTGACCAGTCCGAGCAGGTAGCGCTGCAGCCGGGGTGCGAAGTGGTCGTAGATCCGCATGAAGCTTTGTGCATCGCGCGCCCTCGCCACCGCTTGCATTTGGGTGGCCCAGTAGTGGGCATCGAGGGTCTCGCTGACTTGGGATGCGGACATGCGTCGACTGAACCCGAGGGGTACGACCTTCGTTTTTGCTGGTGCGGCGATCATCAAAGCATTCGCTCGATAGTTTAACCCGTCGCGTATCCGACTTTAGGGGTCTTTGGTCGTGCATCCTTACGGAAACGAGCGCCGTCTGGATTCATCGGGAGAACGAAATCGCATCCAGAACTTCCCGATGCTCGTATTCGAACTCATCGTTCTCCGTTGGCCTTGATCCGACCGTCGATGCTGCGCTCAGTGCCCTTACCAGGACTAGCCGGATGGAGCATGTGCCTGGCCCTGCAGGCGGGGATGGCGCGCGCGGTGGAGCGCTATGAAGGCATCGCCACGACGCCGGATAGCGCCGTCGCTTATCGCGAGACGCACTGGCTGTATTCCGAGGGTGGCCTCGGCCGACGCCTGGTCCTGTATCGGTGTGCGGACGGAACGCCGTTCGCGCGCAAAAGGCTGACTGAATTTCCCAGTGCCGCCGCGCCGGACTTCGAGTTCTACGATGCCGGCATCGACTATCGTGAGGGCGTCAAAGGCGCTGGCGGGCAGCGTATGGTTTTCGCGCAAGGACCCGGGGAATCCACGCTTCGTCAACGTGCGCTGGTGCTCGGTGCGGATGATGTCGTCGACGCTGGATTCGACGCTTACATCCGCGCGCATTGGGACGCGATCACTCCGCTACAGCCTCTGCCTGCGGCGATTGTCGTACCGGGGCGACTGGAGACCGTGCCCGTCCTCATCACGGAGACGGCAAACAGCGACCCCGGGACCCGGCACTTCGTCATGCGCTTGGATACCTGGTATCGCTTCGTTGTGCCATCGATCACGCTGGACTACGAACGCGGCAGCCGTCGGCTGCTGGCGTTCCGCGGCATCGGCACGGTTCGGGACTCACGCGGTCGCAACTTGTCGGTGCGCATTCGTTTTCCGCCGGAGCAGAGCGAATCGGCCGACTTGGAGGAGGTGCGTGCGGCCGAGCAGGCGCCACTGAGCACGGCCTGCCATCCGTGAACGCTCGTTTCGCCCGTCACACCGGCTTGCGTTGTCGCGCCGCCCACATGTTGTCGATCAGGTTCGGATAGCGACGTCCAGCGCGCTCGGCGCGGCTTCTGGCCGCTTCCTTCTGATCTGCAGTGAGTTGCGTGCGCGATACGCGTGGTTTGAGCTCGAGCTTCTTCCTCGGCGGAGTGCGGGTCGTCTTCATTCGCTGTTTCCCAACTGGTCATCAGCGCTCTGTGGACTCCGGCCATTGCTGCGGGACGCGCCGCAACTTTTCCACCGCGTAACCCCAGTCACGCAGCTTCGCGACCGCTGCCGAATAGTCGGTCTCGGAGATCGTCGGCGTGCGCGCCATGATCCACGCATAGTCGCGGGCGCTGCGCGCGATGATCGTCTGCTGGTATCCGGAGTCCAGATAGGCGATTCGGTATTCCGCTTCGATCGGCCAGACGAACTGCATGCCCCAGACGGCGTTTCCGGAATCGGGCTGGACGAACCCCAGCGGTCGCATGACCTTCAGCGGCGCATCGAACGCCCCGTTGCGGTAGCGGAAAGTCGTTTGGATCGAGCCATCCGGTAGCAATCGATAGGATTCGACCGCATTGCAGGCATCGCGTTCTAGAAAGGTCGGTATGTGAGCGATCACGTACCAGTCGCCCATGAAGCGCGGCAAATCGACGCGTTCCACGGCCGGAATTTGCGGAAGCTGCGCACAGGCACTGCAGAATGCGCCGAAGAGCGCGCTCAATGCGGTCGCTCGATGATGTCTCCAGTTCATGGGCGTACGAACCGGTAATGTGCGACCAGCCATTCGCTGCCCCCGGCATAGCCGAACAACTCCGCGCAGGCCATCCAGAACAGCCGCCAACGCTGCAGCCACAACTCGGCGGTGGTTCCGTACGCAGCGCGCAGGACCTGCAGAACCTGCTCGACGTTCTGGTCCTGCGCCTGCAGCCAACGGTTCGCCGTGCGCTCGTAGTGGCGCCCATCCAGGATCCAGCGCTGCTGCAATCGCAGGTCGTCCTGGAAGAAGGTCAGCGTGTCGACCGACGGCATCAGGCCACCGGTGAAGAAATGCCGGCCCATCCAGTTGTCTTCGCCCTCGGTCTCGAACGGATACAGCAGGTCGCGATGACAGAAGATGTGCGCGAACAACTTGCCGTCCGTACGCAACCAGCCACCGATGCGCCGAAAGAGCGTGGCGTAGTTGCGCAGGTGTTCGAACATTTCGATCGAGACGCTGCGATCGAACGAGGCCTCCGCCATTTGCAGGTGGTTTACATCGCGGGTCAGTACGCGCACGTTGGCGATGCCGCGCTCGCGGCAGCGCGCCTCGATGAACGCGCGCTGCGAGCGCGAATTCGACACAGCAGTGATCCGGCTGTTGGGATAGCGCTCGGCCATCCACAAGGTCAGCGATCCCCAGCCGCAGCCGAGTTCGAGGATGTCCTGACCATCGGCCAATTCGGCGCGCTGCCCGTATAGGGCGAGCATGGCGTCTTCGGCCTCGGCCAGCGATTCGTGCCCGGTGCGGTAGTAGCACGCGGAATATTTCAGGCGCGGACCCAGGCAAAGGCGGAAGAAGTCCGCTGGCAGCTCATAGTGCTGCCGGTTGGCCGCGTCGACACGGATGGCCAACGGACTCTCGCGCAACAGTTGCAAGCGCTGCTGGAAGCGAGCGGCCTGCTGTTCGATGCCGCCGGCGCGCTCCTCGGCCAGGCGTTGTGCGCACAGCCGCCGGATGCCGAAGCGCACGAGCGCGTCGGGCAGTCTGCCGCGTTCGGCGAGTCCGAGCAGGCCGGTGGCGGGTAGGTCGCTGGGCAGTTCGATCGCATGGCTGACGGCACTCATGGGGATCTCCTCGGAAACCAGGGGAGCAGCATCGATGTGGTGCGCTGGTAATCGCGGTAATCGTCGCCGCGCGTGCGCAGCGCTTGGGCTTCCGTGAACGGGATTCCGCTCAGCCAACGCAGGAACACGTACATCACCAGCGGCCCCGCTGCGGCGAGCCGCACCGATGGCGAGCCCAGCGCCAGGAACACGTAGGTGAACCAATGCAGCCACTCGAAGAAATAATTCGGATGACGCGAATAGCGCCACAGTCCGACGCGGCACGTGCGCCCGCGCTGCGCCGGGTCGGCGCGGAAAGTTGCGAGTTGCCGATCGGCAAGCGCTTCGCCCGCGACGCTGATGATCCAGATCGCGAGCGCGGCCACGATCCATTGCGGCGCCGGATCCGCATTCGACGCGACAGCCAGAAACGGCAGCGCGAACAGTGCGACGAGCCCTGCCTGGAACTGAAAGAATGCAAACCACTTGCGTTGGTCTTCGTGCCAACGCGTGCGCAATTGCGCGTAGCGCCCGTCTTCGGCCTCGCCGCGTACGCGTCGCCACAGATGCCATGCCAGGCGCAACCCCCAGACGCCACCACAGAAAGCGAGCAAGGCGCGCGGCAGCACGGCGCCTTGACCCAGCGCGGCGCACAGAACAGCGGCGATGGCCAGGCCCAGGGCCCACAACGCATCGACGATGCCCGCGTTGCGGCGGCGCTTTTGCCAGATCCAGCCCAGCGTTTGCAGGACGGCAGCAACGCACCAGACGAGCAGCACAATTCCCGGTGTGCTCATACGGGCGCCTGCGCCGCAATCGTCGACCGGCGCGCAAGGAAGGTCAAGAGCACGAGCGCAATGGCCCATCCTGCCGCCAGCGCGACGGCACCGCGCCAGGCCGGCGCGATGAACTCAACCGCACCGAATCCGCGCGCCGCGGCGAAATAGGCAAGCGGTGCGCCGATACCTCCGAACACGAGTGCCGCGATCGGACTGTTCTTCAGGAACGCGAGCGAATGATTGATCGTCATGGCGAACGCCGCCCACAGCGCCAGAATCCACAACGGCGCGGCGAGTCCGGGTTGCGGCGAGGCATAGCGCAACACGCCGGATGCCGCGAGTGTGCCATCGAGCACAATGCCCGCGAGCACGGCACACACGACTAGACACGTGTCGACTCTGCGATCCCGAGAAGCGATCCACTGCGCGAGCACGAATGCGCAAGCTGCCGTCACGCCGCTCCACCAGCGCCCGTGCACCGCGCCTAGCACCGCGGCGAACCAGACGCATTGGTATCCGATGATGTTCGCCAGGGCGCGCATCAGTTCGCTGCCCGCTCCAGGCCGGGCACGTAGGCCGCGTCGCGATTGCCGGGCTTGGCGAAGAGCAGCTGCGCCACGCCGATCGAGCGCTCGCGGAACCCGCCTTCGCAGTACGCGAGATAGAACTCCCATAGGCGGATGAAGCGCTCGTCGAAACCTTGCGCGCGCACGTCGGCCAGACGAGCAAGGAAGCGCTCGCGCCATGCGTGCAGCGTGCGCGCATACGAGTCGCCGAAGTCTTCCAGGTGCACCAGCGCCAGATCGCTGCTGCGGGTCTTCGCGGCGAGCATCGCTGCGATCGACGGGATGAACGAACCGGGAAACACATGGCGCTTGATGAAATCCACCGTACGCAGCGCCTGCGCGTAGCGATGATCCTCGATCGTGATCGCCTGCACGAGCGCCAGCCCAGCCGGCGCGAGCAGCGCACCGAGTTGCGCGAAGTAGCCGTCCAGATATTGCGCGCCGATCGCTTCGATCATCTCGATCGAGACGAGCTTGTCGTACTGGCCGCTGAGGTCGCGGTAGTCCTGGTTCAGAACCGTAATGCGCTCCTGCAGCCCGGCGGCCGCAACGCGTTCGTTCGCCAGGGCGAATTGCTCGCGCGAGATCGTGGTCGTGGTCACGTAACAGCCGTAGCGGGCGGCCGCGTGCAAGGCAAAACCGCCCCAGCCTGTGCCGATCTCGATGACGCGATCGCCCGGGTTCAAGCGCAGCTTCTCGCAGATTCGATCGAGCTTGCGCGCGGAAGCGATCTCGAGCGTGTCGTCGGCGTGTGCGAACAGCGCCGAGGAGTACATGAGGTCGTCGGACAGGAACAGGCGAAAGAACTCGTTGCCCAGGTCGTAATGCGCGGCGATGTTGCGACGCGAACCCTGGCGCGTGTTTCGCCGCAGCATATGCCAGGCGCGCAATAGCGTTGCGCCCAGGCGCGCAAGGCCGGTCTCCATGCTGTCGAGCAGGTCGCGGTTGCGCACGAGCAGTTGGACGAGGCCGACCAGATCGCCGCACGACCAGTCGCCGTCGACGAATGCCTCGGCGGCACCCACGCTGCCGTTGAGAGCGGTCGCGCGGTAGAACGCCGGATCGTGCACGTGGATTGTCAGCGGCGACACTCCCGGTCGGGATGATCCAGCGGTCGTGGTGCCGAGTGCGTCGACCACCCGCAGTTCTCGTCCTTGCAACTCCTGCAGTCGGCCGAGGACGCGCGCGCGCAACCCGGCATCGAGCGTAGAGTAGGAGCCGGATGTCAGCGGCAAGGCATGGGCGGATTCGTTCATGCGATTTCTCTCGTGCGCAAGGAAGGGTGTTCGTGCACGGGCGTGCGTTTGAGCCACAGGCGCAGCGCTTGCCAGTGGATCGCAACGATCACTCGAGCGGTCATCAGCGGATAGCGCCACAGTACGCGCGCGAGCGAGCGAGCGCCGAGCGCGCGGCGTTGCATCGCGAGTGTCGCGTCGAACTCCAGATCGCCGCCGCGGCGTACTTCCATGTGCACGTGGAGATCATCCGCAGGTGCGGTGAACGCCCAGCGATAGTCGCGCTCCATCGGAAGGAATGGCGAGACGTGGAAGGCCTTGGCGAATTCCCAATGCCAGGCGCGGCCTTGCGATCGTGCGGTTTGTGTCGTCAGCACGTAGGCATGGCGCTCGCGCCACGGCGTGTTGGTTATCTCGGCGACGATGTGCTCGAGCGTCCGGCCGTCTTCGGCATAGCAGTAATAGAAGCTGACGGGATTGAACACGTAGCCGAAGTAGCGCAGGTGCGTGAGTAGTCGGATCGGTCCTTCGCTGCGTAAGCCGGTCGCTGTGTAGATGCGCGCGCGCACGGCTTCGCTCAGCGATAGCGCGACGGGGCCGAGGTAATCGCTCCGGCGGAATTCGGCGACGTTGCGGCGCGTCGTCGACCACAGCCAGCGCCGGACGAACAGGTGGTCGAGTTCGTCGAGGTCGAGATAGAGCTGCGCGATCCGGTAGTCGAACGCGTGCGGCCGAGGCCCGTGGCGGCGATGCCGCACGCGGCCCTCATAGACGGCGCTGGCGATGGAATCGCTCATGCCGCGGACCATTGCGGAGCACAGCCATCCACCAGCGGGGCTGGCGAGACCGCTGCCGAGGCCGGCCAGCGCATGCCGAACGCTCGCGCGACGTCGACGCCGCTGCGTATGCCGTCTTCGTGGAAGCCCCAACCCCAGTAGGCGCCGGCAAACCAGGTATGGCGGCGGCCCTGGATTTCCGCGCGGCGCTTCTGCGCGGCTACGGACGCGCGCGTATACACCGGATGCCGGTAATTCATCCTGCGCAGGATTCGGCTCGGCTCGATGTACTGGGTTCTATTGAGCGTAACGACGTACGTTTCTGGCGCATCGACTCCCTGCAGCAGGTTCATGCAGTAGCTGACGGTGCAGGCTTCGCCGGATTCGCGCGGAATATGCGCGTTCCATGCTGCCCAAGCCTTGCGCTCGCGTGGCAGCAGCGTGGTGTCGGTGTGCAGGACTGTGTCGTTCGTTTGATACGAGATCGCACCGAGGATGTCGCGTTCGCGCTCGTCGGCGTCGATGAGCAGCGCCAATGCATCGTCGGCGTGGCAAGCGAGGATCGCGTTGTCGAAGCTCTCGCGGCCCGCGGCGGTTTCGATCTCGACAGATTCGACGTCACGGCGCACGCGCAGTACGGGCGCATTCAAGCGGACCTGCACCTGCCACTGCGCACGCAGCGCTTCGACGTAACGCCGGGAGCCGCCGCAGACCACGCGCCAATCCGGACGCCCGGTGATTTGCAGCATGCAGTGATTGGCCATGAACTGCACGAGATAGCGCGCCGGGAACGCGAGAATCTGCGCGGGCGGCGAGGACCACAACGCGGACGCCATCGGCACCAGGTGTTCGTCGCGAAACGCGGCGCCCAGTTTGTGTGCCTTGAGATAGTCGCCCAGCGTCTGCTCGTCGTCCTCGGTCGCCAGCAGCTTCGGCGCCGAGCGATAGAAGTGCACGAGATCGCGCAGCATGCCGAGAAAACGTGGCGACAGCAGATTGCGTCGCTGACAGAACAGCGCATCGAGCGAGGTGGCGTTGTACTCCAGGCCGCTTGCCGCGTTTTGCACCGAGAAGCTCATCGTGGTCGGTTGCGAGGCGACGCCGAGTTCGGCGAAGAAGCGCGTCAGCAGCGGATAGTGCGCTGGGTTGTGGACGATGAACCCCGTGTCGATCGCCAGCTGTCGTCCCTGCGCTTCGATCGCATGCGTGTGAGTGTGGCCGCCGAGGTAATCGGCGGCCTCGAACAGCACGACCTCGTGCTCGCGTGACAACAGCCATGCCGATACCAAACCGGAGATTCCGGAACCGATCACCGCAACGCGCATGTCATCGGTCCTTCTTCGCGGCGACCCACGCGGGTACCGGTTTCATGTCGCGGACCAGGCCGAATGCCGCGAGTACGTTGAGCAGATACCAGGTCAGGTCGATTTCCCACCAGCGAAAACCCTGACGCGCGGTGCCGGGGAAGAAATGATGGTTGTTGTGCCAGCCTTCGCCGAACGTGATCAGCGCCAGCAGCGCGTTGTTGCGGCTGTCATCGCGCGTGGCGTAGGGACGTGAACCGAAGCGATGCGCGAGCGAGTTGATCGTGAATGTGGCGTGGAACAGCACGACCGTCGACACGAGGAAACCCCACACCAGCATCTGCGCTCCACTAGTGCCGAGCGCGGGCGCAGTCCGTTCCAGCAGAGCGCCGAGTGCGAACAATCCAACGGCGAGCACGGCGGGGACGGCGATGTCGTAGCGATCCAGCCAGCGCAACTCGGGAAACCCGGCGAAGTCCGGCACGCGAGCCAAGTCGGTGCGGAAGTTGCGTGGCGTCAGAAACCAGCCGATGTGGCTCCACAGGAATCCTCGGTGGCCGGGCGAGTGCGGATCGGCCTCAGTATCGGAATGGCGATGATGATGGCGGTGGTGCGCAGCCCACCACAGCGGGCCGCGTTGCACGGACGAAGCGCCGATCAGTGCAAACAGGAACTGCACCGCGCGCGAGGTGCGGAACGTGCGGTGCGAAAAATAGCGGTGGTAGAAGGCCGTGATCGCGAACATGCGGATCGCATACAGGGCGATCGCCACGCCCAGCGCGACGGGCGAAGTGCCGACCCAGATCACCGCCAGGCAGCCGGCATGCATGCCGAGGAAGGGCAGCGCGCGCAGCCAATCGATACGGTCCGGCTCGCGATCTTCCGCCGACACGTCCGTATCGAACCACTGGCACAATACGTTCCACTGCGCTCGGGTGCGATCGCTCTTCGTCGCAATCTTGCGCTGGCGTCGTGTCAGTGCCGGAGTTCCGAACTCGTAATCTTCCACCTGCTCCTCCCGCTGCGATCGCCTATGAGGTCGTATACGGACTTCCGTCGCGAACGGATGCGGCGGAAAAGGAACGAAGCGATGGATCCATTTCGCGCTGCACTCCGTACGCGCGTACGAAGGCGTGCAGCGCGTCGTAGGATCGAGGAGTCAAGGACCCATGCCCAATGCGATCGTCTGGTTTCGCAATGACCTGCGCCTGCGCGATAACCCGGCGTTGGACGCGGCCCTGCGCGCCGGTCTCACGCCGATTCCAGTCTACATTCACGCGCCGCACGAGGAAGGCGACTGGGTTCCCGGCGCCGCGTCGGATGCCTGGCGGCATCGCTCGCTGCACGCTCTCGACACTGATCTGCGAGTTCGCGGATCGCAACTGCACGTATTCCGCGGAAACTCCTCCAGAATCCTGCAGATGCTTCTCGCCGAAACGAACGCCAAGGCGATTTTCTGGAATCGCCGCTACGAACCGTTCATTCAGCAGCGGGATGCCGATATCAAGCGCGACCTGCGCGCGCTCGGCATTCGCGCGGAGAGCTTCAATGGCAGCCTGTTGTTCGAGCCATGGGAACTGCAGACGAAGACAGGCGATCCGTTCCGGGTGTTCGCACCTTTCTGGCGCGCCGCGCGTGCGCAATGGCGGCTCGCGCCCGTAACCGAAGCGCCACACCGCTTTCCGGCCAGCACGGCGGGTCCTTCCAGTATCGGTATCGATGCATTGGGCCTTGCGCCACGCGTTCGCTGGGATTCCGGATTCTGGACCGAATTCACGCCGGGTGAGGCCGGGGCCCAGCGCGCGCTGAAAATATTCGCGGATGATGCTGCCGTCAGCCTCTACCGCAGCGCACGCGACATCCCATCGGTACGCGGTACGTCGAAGCTGTCACCGCACCTGCACTTTGGCGAGATCTCGCCTGCGCGCATCGTGCACGAACTCGAGCGCACTGGCGCGGGCGCAGCGCTCGATGTCGAAGCATATGTACGAGAACTGGGGTGGCGCGAATTCGCGCACCATGTTTTGCATCATTTCCCGCATACGCCGCAGCGCAATTTCAACCCGCGATTCGACAGGTTCGCCTGGGCGGAAGCGTCGATGCAGGCCCTGCGTGCCTGGCAGCAAGGCCGCACAGGCGTGCCGATCGTCGATGCCGGCCTGCGCGAATTGTGGACCGCCGGTTGGATGCACAACCGTGTGCGCATGATCGTGGCGAGCTTTCTGACCAAGAATCTGCGGCTGCACTGGCTGCACGGCGCGCGCTGGTTCTGGGAGACGCTCGTGGATGCCGATCTGGCCAACAACAGCCTCGGTTGGCAGTGGGTGGCGGGAACGGGCGTGGATGCCGCTCCCTACTTTCGCGTGTTCAATCCAATTTTGCAGGCAAGAAAATTCGATCCTGAAGGAAACTACATTGCGCGCTGGGTACCCGAACTGGCCGAGGCGCCGTCGGCAGCAAGAATCGAGCCTTGGCGGCACAAGGCTGCACCGCTTCCCGGCGCGGACCCATACCCCCGCCAGCCGATGGTGGATCTCCTCGCCAGCCGCGAACGCGCCATCGCCGCGTTCAGCGCTTGCTCACATCGACCGGCCACCAACGAACATCTTTCGAGATGACATTGGCGACCTTGTATCGATGGAACGGTCATTCGTGGCCGACAGCGAAGGGTCGAAAGCAGACTTGCAAACTTCGTTCTGCTCGGAGTTCGAGCGCGTCATCCACTTCAGCGTTCCGTCCAGCATGTCGGCATACTCTTGCGCCATCTGCCGCCGTTCGCACAAATACGTCGTGTGGTTGCCGCTCGCACGAACGCCATTGCGCTCCTGGTGCGCGAGCTGCCACTCGATCACGTCGGGACGATAGCCGTGCTCGTTCAACAGCGCCGATGCCGTTGCCCGGAAGCTATGCGGGGAGAACACGTCGGCATGGAGCAGCAGTTCGAGCGCGATCTTCACCTGCGGCGTCGTCGTGGATACCGCGACCTTCTCGCGAAGCTCGGCAATCTCGTTCACGCTCCCCGCGCGTCGAAACGGGCTGACAACGGCCGCACGGCGACACATTCGACACACCCTATCGCAGTGTACGTCTGCCTCCATGCACAGGCCGATACGGTGACCACTCATCCAGTTGCATCCAGTTCGGACGATCGCCGGGCGAACCTACGGCAGGCCCAGTTGCGTCACCTCCAAGGTCGCGGCGGCTCGCGTCGAGCAAGCGAGCTTGCGGAACACTCTCTCGACGTGCGTGCGCACCCGTGCCCGGACCGATCGACGCCTTCTGCGCCGCCGCCATCGTGTTGCTCGCACCGAGACGGATTCCTCGCAACACGTCCCGCTCGCGCTCGGTGAGCAGACCGATCAGGGGCGATGGGGCGGCCCTGGCCCGGGTCGGCCCAGGTCGTTCAACGAAAGCACGCGACAGGTCGCAGCGCCCGGCGCGGACTTCGGCCATCAGCAGCGACGACGCGGCGCCCTCCCCGAATGCATCGCGCCAGGGGCGTGCCGAACACCTGGCCGCCAGCGCGGCGACGACCCGGGCGCGGCTTTCGACCCGAATGGCCGACGTCGCCGCCGAACAGCGGCGCGAACTCGGACGCATTGGCCGTGCAGCCCGACCAGCGCAGCAGGGCGACCGCCACCGCCGCAGCCAGCCGACGCGGACCCGACCGCCTTGCGTGGGGCGCAGCGCGCGCGAATTCCCGATCCCCGATTCGCTCCACGCCGGATAGGGCGCGCAAGCGCAAGAAGCCCGGCATCGCGTTCGCGTCATAGGGGGCCGCCAGCCCAGTCGCACGCCGACGCCGTGGCCATCCGGCGTGGACGCAGCGCAACGCAGGGCACTGGGGTTCAAGCCATAGTGACGCGAGGCGTCGTTGAAACGCCGCACGCTGAAGAAGCCGCTCGACAACGCCACCCGGGCCATCGTCAGTCGCGTATCGGCGATCGGCTGCTTGGCTGCCAACCGCCGCCGCGTCTGCAGGCACTGGAGGGACGAGACACCGAAACTGGATTCGAAGATGCGCCGCAAGTAGCGACCGCGCTACCGCACGTCGAACAGCCGCCGCTGGAACGCGAGGCTCACCGCGTGCGTGCGATCCCTCGCATCCAGCTTCTCCATGATGCGCTTCATGTGCGCCTTGATCGTGTCTTCGCTCACGCCGAGCATGCCGGCGACGATCTTGTTCGAATTGCCCGCCGCGACGTGCCGCAGCACTTCGAGCTCGCGCAGCGACAGCTCGCTGTCCGCGACGTGCTCGGCGATCGCGCGCGCGACGTCCGCCGGAATGTAGCGACGCCCGGCATGCACGCCGAGGATCGCTTCGACGAGTTCCTTGCGCAGCGCGCTCTTCAGCAGGTAGCCCTGCGCCCCCGCGCGCAGCGCGTGCAGCGCGTCGGTGTCGCCGCCGTAGGTGGTGAGCACGATGACGCGCGCACCGGGGAATTCGCGCCGGATCTGGCGGATGGCGTCGATGCCGTCCACCTCGGGCATCTTCAGGTCCATCAGAGTGACGTCGGGCCGATGCGCGCGGAACTGCTCGACCGCCTCGCGACCGTTCGACGCCTCGGCGACGAGCCTGGCCTCGCGCGATCCTTCGAGCACGGCGGCGATGCCTTCGCGCAGCAGCGGATGATCGTCCACCGTCATCACGCGGACCCGGCGATCCGGATCGGTCATGGCGATCCTCCATCGAGCAGGCCGAGCAGGCGGCGCCAGCCCTTCGGCTCGTAGGCGAAACGCGCCGGAATCGTCAGGCGGACCGTCGTGCCGCGGCCGGATTCCGCCGCGATGTCGAGCCGGCCGTTCACGCGCCGCGCACGCTCGCGCATGCCCCTCAGGCCGAAATGCGAGGAACGCTCGAAGACCGTCCCCATGCGCGGATCGAAGCCCTTGCCGTCGTCGTGCACGCCGAGCGTGAACGCGTCGGCGGCGTAATCGAGAGTCACCTCGATGCGCGACGCGCCGGCATGGCGGAACGCGTTCAGCAGCGCCTCGCGGCCGATGCCGTGGATCTCCTCGCGCACCTCCCGCCGCAGTTCGCGCCCGCTGCCGAGCACCGTCGTGGCGAACCGCGCCGCGTGGTCGAACGAGAGATCGTGCGCGATCCTCGTGAAGGCCCCGGAAAGGTCGCCGAGGGCGGCTTCCGAGGTTCGCAGGTCGCGGACCCGTTCACGGCCCGCGGCCATGACCTCGTCGGCGCGATCCAGCGCGCTTTCGATCCCGGCGCGGTTGGGGTCGGACGGTGGAATGCGGTTGGCGATCGCCTGGAAGCGCAGGATCAACCCCTGTATGGATTGCAGCAGGGTGTCGTGCAGCTCGCGCGCGATGCGCTCGCGCTCCTCGAGTCGCTCCCGCAGACGCGTGCGGAACGTCGAGGCGAGCAGGCGCATCCTGAGCAGGTAAGCGGCGAACGCGACGACCGCGGCAGCGACCGCCACGGCGATACGGAACGCGTTCGTCTCGAAGAATCCAGGCACGACGTCGATGTCGAGCGAGGCCGCCTGCGGGCTCCACACGTTGTCCTCGTTCGCCGCCAGCACCTCGAAACGGTAGCGTCCCGGACGCAGGTTCGAATAGCCCGCTTCGCGACGCGCTCCCGCATCGACCCAGCGATCGTCCAGTCCGGCGAGGCGATACCGGAACCGTACGCGCTCCGGCGCCGACAGGTTGAGGGCGGAGTACTCGATGCGCACGTTCGCCGCGCTGCCGGGCAGCCGCACGGACGACAGATCCGTCAGCGGCCGGCCGGAGTAAGCCGCCCGGATGCTCACCAGCGGCGGCACGCGATTGGCCGGCATCGCGGCCGGATCCGTCCACGCGACGCCTCGGTTGGTCGACAGCCACAGGCGCCCGTCGCGGTCGGTGGCGAGCGTCGGCACGGGCTGGTTCTGCAGTGCCACGCCGGGAAGGCCGTCGTTGAAGTCGTAGAGCGTGTATTCCGGCGGATCCGGCCCCGTCGCCGCGCGTGCAGCGTCGGCCGGCGTGATCCGGATGACGCCCCGGCTCGCGTTGAGCCAGAGGTTGCCGTCGCGCGTCCGCACGATGCCGGAGACCTGCGTCATCGCACTGCTCGCCGGAAGGGAGGTGACCGACCGGAAGGCGTCATCCTGCAAGGTCGCGTAGCCGAGTTCGCCGCCGACGAGCACGCCGGCGCCGTCGGCCCGCAGCGTGGCGATGTCGCCGACCTGCAAGCCGTCGCCGGCGCCGTACACGCGCGAACCCGAGACCGTCCGGTGCACGAGCCGGTCGTTCGCGAACCCGAACCACAAACTGCCGTCGGCGGCCGTCGCGATCGCGTTCGCCACCGCGGCCGGGTCGTCCGGATCCACCGCCTGCCGCACCCAGTCGCCGCCCGAATAGCGGAAGATTCCCTGGTTGAACACCGAAAGCCAGAGCGCCCCGTCCGCATCCGAGCCGTAGGCGACCACGGCGTCCTTCCAGTCCGCGTCGGGCCAGGGCAGGTGCGTCGCGCGGCCGTGTTCGACGCGCCGCAGACCGTCCAGATCGCTGATCCATACCACGCCGGCGGGATCGCAGTAGGCCGACTGCGCCTTGCGTGGCAACGTCAGCACCGGGACGTTTCGCGTGCCCTCGACACGGAAAAGCGTGTCGCCCTCGATCGTCCACGTCTCGCCGCGGTCGTTCGCCACCAGCAAGGGGGTCGCATCCGGTATGGAAGGCGCGTCGGAAGCCAGGAAGAACCGGTTGGCGCGGAAGCGATCGAGGCCGAGATTGGTGCCGACCCAGATGTTGCCTTCGCCGTCCTGCAGGATCGGCACCGCGACGTCGGCGCTGAGTCCCTGAGCGGAGCCGAATACCTGCGGTTCCGCCGCGGAGCCTGCCGCCACGTCGGCCCGGAAGAGGCCCCCGCGCGTCGCGTCCGTGCCCCACAGGCCGCCTTCGCGATCGAACAGCAGGCGCTTCGCGAAGCGCTCGCGCAACGGCGACGCCGCCTGCGCCGGCTCCAGCGGACGCGTGCCCTTCGTTTCATCGGAGAGCCACACGCGACCGTCCGGCGCGTTCGCGAGGATCGCGTTCAACCCGACATGCTCGTCGCCGAAGCGGCGGAAGCGCTGCGTCGACGCATCCAGGCGGACGACCGCATCGCCGCTCGTCACCCACAAGGTGCCCTTCGCATCGCGCAGCACCCAGTCGGCGCGGTGTGCCGGGTAGCCCCATTCCCGCTCGTCGGCCACACGCCAGCTCCGGCCGTCGAAACGGCCGAGCCCGCCTCGTGCGGCGACCCACAGGCCTTCTCCCTGAGCGTCCGATTCGAAGGCGAGCACCATGCCGGGCGGCACGCCGTCGCGAACCTCGAAATGCGTGAGCCGACCATCCCGCAACAGGCTGATGCCGCCCTCGTAGTAGCCGATCCACAAGGATCCCGACGGCGCGAATTTCAGCGCCGTGACGTTGGTGGACTTCAACGCCTCTCCGCCGGAAGCGACGAAGCGCTCGAAACCGAGCCCGTCGAACCGGTACAGCCCGGAACCGGTGCCGAGCCACAGGTCGCCGTGCGGTCCCTGCGCCATCGCCCAGATGTCCGGGGGCGCGCCGCCGGTGACCCGCCAGGCGGTGTGGTGGAACCCGGCGAGCGCGGGCGCTCCCTCGCCGCATGCGGGATCCGCTGCGCCGGTACACACGGCGACCAGCAGCACGACGGCCAGCCGTCCACGCCACCGGAGCGCGCCGGCCCTCCCCCCTCCCTCCGCAACGCCGCCGCTGGCCACGCCTTGCCTCCGTCCGGTGCAGAAGCGCGATGCCGCCGCGCCGCCGGATTGTCTCCCGCGTGTCGGCCACCCGCCAGCCGCAGCGACGCGTCCACTACCCGATCGGGTAGGTACGCGACCACCCGATCGTGGATTGGCGCGAGGGTGTCTTCGAGTCAGCATCTTCCGCACCCGACGGAGCCCACGCCGGACGCGTTCCGGATGCCCGGTGCGCTTGTCGCCGATGCGGCTTCCGAGGCGTCCGGCCGCCCTCTTCCACCCTCGCATCGGGGACCGGCCGGGCGCTTGCGACACCGACGGTCCGCGGCCGGCCCGAAGACGTCGTGCCGCGGTTTTCGAAACCCGAACGCGAAAGAGGCCCGCCGTGACTAATGCCGCCGACGTTGCCGATCCACCCGCCGATGCCGCCCGGCGACGTCTGCTCGCCGCTGGTGCCGTCGTCACGGCTGGTGCCGTGCTGCCTTCCCTGTTCGGTGCCTCCCTCGCGCACGCGCGCTCCCAATCCGCAGGAGTTTCCCCGATGAACCCGACCATGACGACCCGGAGCGGCGCCGCGATCTTCTACAAGGACTGGGGTGCCAAGTCCGCCACGCCCATCGTCTTCCACCACGGATGGCCGCTGTCGGCCGACGACTGGGACAACCAGATGCTGTACTTCCTGTCGAAGGGCTACCGCGTCGTCGCGTTCGACCGGCGCGGCCACGGCCGCTCGACCCAGACGGACACCGGCAACGACATGGACACCTATGCGTCCGATGTCGCCGACCTCGCCGAGCACCTCGACCTCAAGGGTGCGATCCACGTCGGCCATTCGACCGGCGGCGGCGAGGTCGCGCGCTACGTCGCGCGCTCCCGCCCCGGCCGCGTCGCGAAGGCGGTGCTGATCGGCGCCGTGCCGCCGCTCATGCTGAAGACACCGGCCAATCCCGGCGGCCTGCCGCTCGAGGTCTTCGACGGCTTCCGCAACGCGCTGGTGGCGAATCGCGCGCAGTTCTTCCTCGACGTTCCTTCGGGACCGTTCTACGGCTACAACCGGCCCGGCGCGAAGGTCGACCAGGGCGTCATCTGGAACTGGTGGCGCCAGGGCATGATGGGCGGCGCGAAGGCGCACTACGACTGCATCAAGGCCTTCAGCGAAACGGACTTCACCGACGACCTGAAACGGATCGAGGTGCCGACACTCGTCATGCACGGCGAGGACGACCAGATCGTGCCGATCGCGGACTCCGCGCCGCTCTCCGCCAAGCTGCTGAAGAAGGCCACGCTGAAGACGTACAAGGGCCTTCCTCACGGCATGTGCACGACGAATCCGGACGTCGTCAACCCGGACCTGCTCGCATTCGTCAAGAGCTGATGCCCGTACCACCGGGAATCCGCATGATCGGCGCGGGCTGCTTCGGCACGGAGAACGCCGGGAGCGCCGCAATGCGCACCTCGCGCCATGCGCCGACAGCGCGGCCGGCTGAGCCGCGCACATCGACAGGAGCCGCCTCGTGGACTCGCCCGCCGTTCTCGTTCCGCACGTCGTCATCAGCCTGTTCGGCCTCGTCAGCGGATTCGTGCTGATCCGCGACTTCCTGCGCTCGCGCTTCCGTTCGGCCGTCGTGTGGACGTTCCTCGTCTCGACGACGCTGACCAGCGCCACCGGCTACCTGTTCCCCCGCGACCACGCGCTGCCCTCGCACGTGGTCGGTGGCATCAGCCTGCTCGTCCTCGTTCCGACGTGGCTGGCGTGGCGTCCGAACCGCCTGTTCGGCATGTGGAAGCGCACGTTCGTGATCGGCGCGACGGTCGCGCAATGGCTCAACGTCTTCGTCCTGGTGGCACAGCTGTTCCAGAAGGCGCCGGCGCTGCGCCGATTCGCGCCGACGGGAACGGAACCGCCCTTCGGCATCGCCGAGGGCGCGATGCTGCTGGTGTTCGTCGCGATCGCGATCGCCGCCTGGCAACGCAACCGCGCCTCGTCGATCCGCTTCGATTGAAGGCATGCACCTCGTTGCGCCAGCGGAACCGCTCCGTTCGTCGACAAGCCCGTCGCCCTGACACCCCTCCTTCCTCTCCTCACCGGACGCATCGGACCATGAGCCACCTGATTCCCCCCGTGGATGCCAGCGATCACGCATCGGGCCCGAGTTCGGCGCGGATCGTCCTGGTCGAGTTCGGCGACTTCCAGTGCCCGTACTGCGGAGCGGCGTATCCGGAGCTGAAGGCCGTGAAACGGGCGATGGGCGACGAGCTTCGCTTCGTGTTCCGCCACTTTCCGCTGGTGCAGCAGCATCCGCACGCCCTGCAGGCCGCCGTGTTCGCCGAGGCCGCCGCGAGCGAAGGAAAGTTCTGGCCGATGCACGATGCGCTCTACGAGCACCAGAACGCCCTCGACGCACCGGACCTGGTCCGCTACGCCCATCGCATCGGCCTCGCCGAGGCGACGATCGAGGCCGCCCTGCGCGGCGAGTTCCGCCGCAAGGTGG
Organism: Rhodanobacteraceae bacterium UBA703; assembly: GCA_002297645.1. Taxonomy (GTDB): domain Bacteria; phylum Pseudomonadota; class Gammaproteobacteria; order Xanthomonadales; family Rhodanobacteraceae; genus Dokdonella_A. The sequence goes on from DBMH01000260.1 coordinate 30,927, forward strand.
AACGGGACTTCGAAAGCGGCCAGCGCAGCGGCGTCCTCGGCACACCGTGGATCTTCGTCGACGGGCAGCGGTGGGAAGGTGAGGTGACGGCGGAAGCGATCCTGTCCGCGTTCCGCGGGGCAAGCGACGCGTGATTTCCGACCGCGATCCTGGCGTTCCACCGCCGGGCGAGTACGATCAGGCCCGCAGGCACCCTCCCGAGACGGGATGCGGCGTTCCCGCACCGCGCACCGGAACCTCCGCATGAACAGCGTTCTCCGCCCCATTCCCAGCCGCGAACAACTGTTCCACGCCTTGAGCGAAGCCGCGGAGATCGAACACTGCCTGATGTGCACGTACCTGTATGCGGCGTTCTCGCTCAGGTCCGATCCCGAGGACGGCCTCGCGCCGCGGCAGCTCGACGCCGTCAGGCGCTGGCGGCAGTCGATCCTGGACATCGCGACCGAGGAAATGGGCCATCTCGTCGCGGTCTGGAACATCATGTCGGCGCTCGGCAGCGTCCCGCACCTCGGCCGCTCGAACTTCCCGCTGGATCCCGGCTACCTGCCGGCCGGCATCGTCGTGAAGCTGGCGCCGTTCAACCTCGACACCCTGCAGCACTTCGTCTACCTGGAACGGCCGGCCGACTCGACCGAGCCCGACAGTGCGCCGTTCACGCCGGAATTCCGGTTCCGGCGCGGCGCCGACGCGCCGCGACTGACGCCGATGAGCATGGACTACGCGACAGTCGGCGAGTTCTACGACGTGCTGGCGCAGGACGTGACCCGGCTGGTCGAGCACGTCGGTGAGGCGAACGCGTTCTGCGGCGACCCTGCGCTGCAACTCGGATCCGTCGATGCCGCACTGCCCGGCGTGGAGAAGGTGGTCTGCCTCAAGACCGTCCTGCAGGCCTTCGCTGCGATCGTCACGCAAGGCGAAGGTGCCTCGCGCAGCGAAACGCATTCGCACTACCAGCGATTCTCCGCGATCCGCACCGAGTTCGAGGCGCTGCTGCGCGAGGATCCCGGTTTCGAGCCGGCGTTTCCGACGGCGACCAATCCGGTCCTGAGGCGGCCGCCCAGGCCGCAGGGACGTGTCTGGATCGAGGATGCGCAGGCGACAGCCACCTGCGATCTCGCCAACAGCCTCTACGGACTCATGCTCCGGCTGCTCGCCTACAGCTACGCCGTGCCGCGCAGCAGTCCGGAAAAGGCGCTCGCGCTCGACCTGTCGATGGGACTGATGCACGCGCTGGTTCCGCTGGCGGAACGCGCGGCCCGCCTGCCGGCAGGCCCGTCCAATCCGCAATGCAACGCCGGCGTGTCGTTCGTCGCCCTGCGCGATGCGTCGGCCCCGGTGCCCGGCCCGAGCGCGCACCGGTTCTTCGTCGAACGCCTGACGCAGTTGTCGGAAGCGGCCCGGACCCTGGGCGGCGGCGGCGACAGGCGTTCGCGCGCCGCCGCCGCCATCCTGGACG
>DBMH01000259.1 GCA_002297645.1 Rhodanobacteraceae bacterium UBA703
GACATCCGCCGTCGCCGCCTGCACGGCGACGAGCCGCTGCGGCTCGACCTGCTCGGCGCGGAGGTCGCGCTGAAGCACGGCGATGCCGCCCACGCGCGCGCGTTGCTCGTGTTCGACGACAGCATGACGCCGGGCCTGCGCCTGCGCGCGCTGGAGTTGCGCGCACGGGCGGATGCGGCCGTCGGGGACGCTTTCGCGTCGGCGCAGACGCGCGCCCAGCTCGATCGCCTGCTCGAAGGTGCCGACCGCGAACAGAATCGCGGGCAGTTGCTCGACACGCTCGGCAAGCTGGATGCGGCGGCCCTGAAGTCGCGCTACGACAGCCTGCAGCCGAACGATCCGCTGCGTCCGTGGATCGAGCAGGCGCTGCGCAAGCAGGGTCAGGCGCTCGCCCGCGAAATGCCGCGGCCGAGCCAGCCGGTCGGCACGATGCGACAAGGCACCGGTGGCGCGCTCGAGGCCGAAGGCTACGAACGGGCACGGCGCGTGGCCCTGCTGCTGCCGCTGAACGCACAGCTCGCCGGCGTGTCGAACTCGATCCGCGACGGGTTCCTCTCCGCGTACTTCGCCGACACGCTCGATCGCCGGCCGGAAGTGCGCATCTACGATGCCGGAAGGACACCGGCCGAGGCGGTCGCCGCCTACGAGAAGGCGGTCGCCGAAGGCGCCGACCGCGTGGTCGGGCCGCTGCAGCGCGAATCGGTCGGCGAGCTGTTCCATCGTCCCCTCTCCGTGCGCGTCCTCGCGCTGAACCATCCCGACACCGGCGAAGTGCCGCCCCCCGGCAGCGCCGAATACGGACTGCTGCCGGAAGCCGAAGGCGCCCAGGTCGCGGAGCGCCTGCGCGAGCGCGGTATCGCGCGCGCATCCGTCATCCTCGCCGAGGCCGATTGGGCCGAACGCGCGGCGCGTGCCTTCCGCGCCCAGTTCGAGGCCGGCGGCGGAACGATCGTCGGCGAATCGCGCCTGCGCGAGAAGGACGTGAACTATGCCACCTCGATCACGCAGGCGACCGCCAGCCTCGGCGCCGACGGCGCCGTCTTCATCAGCATGCGCCCGCAGCAGGCGCGCCTGCTGGCACCGCAGCTGAAGATCGCGAACGTCGCCGCTCCCGTGTTCGCGACCTCGCACATCTATTCCGGCGACGACAACGCGACGCTCGACCGCGACCTCGACGGCATCGAGTTCTGCGACGCGCCCTGGCTGTTCGGCCCGATGACCGGCAAGCCCGAACGCGCGCGCATCTCCGGCCAGATCGCGAGCGCGAACGGCGTCGGCGCGCGGCTGTTCGCGTTCGGCATGGACGCCTACGCGCTGCTGCCCTACATCGATTGGCTGATCTCGCATCCGGAGTCGTATCTCAGCGGCGCCACCGGCGAACTCACGGCCGACAACTTCGGCCGCGTGCATCGCCTCGTGAGCTGGGCGCGTTTCGTCGGCGGCATGGCCCAGCCGGCCGAGGGCGCCCTCAGCGCCACGCCAATGCAATGATCCTGAAGCTCCGCGCCGGAAGTGCTACGCAGGCCGCCGGCGCGCGCGGCGAGGACCTCGCGCTGGCGTACCTGCAGCGTGCCGGACTGACGCTGGCCGAGCGCAACTTCTGCTGCCGCCATGGCGAAATCGACCTCGTCATGCGCGACGGCGACGTCGTCGTATTCGTCGAAGTGCGCTACCGTCGCGGCGCCCGCGCGCGCGGAGGCTACGGCGACGGCATCGACTCCGTCGGTGCCGCGAAGCGCGCGAAACTCGTGCACGCGGCCGGGATCTGGCTCGCACGGAATCCGCGCTTCGCGCAGCAGGCTTGCCGCTTCGACGTGGTCGCACTCGCCGGCGAAGAGGCCGAACCGGCCATCGACTGGCGACGCAATGCCTTCGAGACGTGACGGGGAAAGCACGCGAAGGACCTTCCGCCCCCCCCCGCGCAGGTAACATCGCAGGGAAACCCGCCGCAGCGGCGCCCGCCCAAGATCCCTCGGCCGCGCCCGCTCGTTCGACCAATCCACCCGAGGCTCCCATGCACGCACGACTGTTCGCCTGGCTGCTCCTGCTTTCGACCTTGCCGCTGATCGGCGGCTGTTTCCTCGCTGTCGCGGGCGGTGTCGCCGCCGGTGCGAGCGCAGCGCACGACCGTCGTGGCGTCGGTACCTGGGCCGACGACAAGCGCATCTACCTCGGCGCCTACGATTCATTGAACAAGGACAAGGAACTCGCGCTGAAGAACAACGTCGGCATCGTCGTCTACAACGGCACGATGCTGCTCGTCGGCGAAGTGCGCACCGCGGAACTGAAGATGCGCGCCGAACGGCTCGTCAGCGGCTTCGATGGCACGCGCCGCATCGTCAACGAGATTGAGGTGCGCGAACCGGAAGGCTTCTGGTCGCGCCGCCGCGACAACACGATCACGGCGCATGCGAAGACCGCCCTGCTCGACCTGACCAGCCTGCCCGGCTTCGACCCGACCCGCATCAACATCACCACCGCGCATCGCGTCGTCTACCTCATGGGCAAGGTCAACGGCGAGGAAGCGGATGCCGCCGTCGGCGTCGTGCGCGACGTCGCCGGCGTCGAGCGCGTCGTCAAGGTGTTCGAGTACGTGGAGCGGGGCGCGAAGGAGTAGGATCGGATCCCGTCCGACCCGGCCGTCGAGCCGCCATCGTCGTTTCCATGCCGCTGCCGCCTGCCGCCGTCGCCGAACTGCAGCACCTCTTCCCCGCCGGGGCCCTGACCGTCGACGCTGGCGAGCGCCTCGTCTACGGCTACGACAACTCGCGCCGGCAGAGACTGCCGGATGCCGTCGTGTTCCCGACCTCGCACGAGCAGATCGTCTCGCTGGTCCGACTGTGCCGCTCGCATCGCGTCCCACTCGTCGCGCGCGGCCGCGGCACCAACACGACGGGTGCCAGCGTCCCCGTCGAAGGCGGAATCGTCGCCAGTTTCGAGCGCATGAACCGCATCCTGCGCATCGACGTGGACGATCGCGTCGCCGTGGTCGAGCCCGGCGTCCTCAACGGCGACCTGCAGACCGCCCTCGCGCCGCATCGCCTGTTCTGGCCGCCGGACCCGACTTCCGCGCCGTTCTGCACGGTCGGCGGCAACGTCGCCTGCAATGCCGGCGGCCCGCGCGCGGTGAAATACGGCGCGACGCGGGACAACGTGCTCGCGCTGCGCGCCGTCGCCGGCAACGGCGAGACCTTCCGCTGCGGCACGCCGACGACGAAGGGAGCGACCGGCTACGACCTCGCGCGCCTGCTGGTCGGCTCGGAGGGCACGCTCGCCGTCGTCACCGAGGCGACGCTGAAGCTCGCTCCGCTGCCGTCGGCCAAGCGCACGCTGCGCGCGACCTATGACGACGTCGCTGCCGCCGCGAACGCCGTCGCGCGCATCATGGCGCAGCCCGTCACTCCGTGCGCGCTCGAATTCCTCGACGACGAATGCCTGCGTCTCGCACGCGCCTACGGCGGCGACGCGATACCCGCGGCCGGAGCGATGCTCGTCGTCGAAGTCGACGGCGAACCCGACACGCTCGACGCCGCAGTCGACGCCGTCGCGCACTCCGCGCGAGGCGACGGCCTGCTCGATCTCGCCATCGCCGCGACCGACGCGGAAGTCACGGCACTATGGGCCGCGCGCAAGGCCCTGTCGCCGGCGCTGCGCACGCTGTCGCCGAACAAGATCAACGAAGACGTGGTCGTCCCCGTCAGCCGCGTGCCGGAACTGGTCGCCGCGACGCGAGCCGCCGCCGCGAAACACGCCCTGCCGATCGTCTGTTTCGGCCATGCCGGCAATGGCAACCTGCACGTGAACCTGTTGCCGCGCGACGACGCGGAAATGCAACGCGCCTACTCCGCGCTCGACGAGATCTTCGGTGCCGTGATCCGCCTCGACGGCACGCTGTCCGGCGAGCACGGCATCGGCCTCGCCAAGCGCGAGTTCATGCCGCGCGCGCTCGATCCGCAGGCGCTGTCGCTGATGCAGGCGATCAAGCGCCAGTTCGACCCGGACGGCATCCTCAATCCGGGCAAGCTGCTGCCCTGATGCAGCGGTCACGCATCGAGCCGGGATGGCTGCGATACAGTATGCCGCTGTGAGAGGACCGTCATCCGCAGACCGTGAGCACCATCGACGAGGAAATATCCGCCATGAAGAAAAGGAAGCACGCCGTTCTTCTCGCGCTCGGCGCCCTGCTATTCACGGGCCACGCCGCTGCCGTCAGCCTCAACCCGAGAGGCCTCGGCCAAGTGCTGATCTATCCGTACTACACGGTCAACAAGGGACAAGACACGCTGCTCTCGGTGACCAACACGGGCGACCTCGGCAAGGTGGTGAAAATTTCCTTCAACGAAGGTTACAACGGCCGGACGGTGATGGACTTCCACGTATTTCTCTCGCCTTACGATGCCTGGACCGCCACGGTCACGGCGGCCGGCGAAGGAGCCCGGATCGTCTCCAATGATCGCAGCTGCGTGCTGCCCATGTCGGCGGGCATGGATATACACACCACAGGCTTCCACTTCAGATCTTCTTCGTACGACGGTCAGTACATTCCAGGCTGGGTGGACGGAGGCCCGACCGGCCTCGCCCGCACGCGCGAAGGCTCCATCCGCATGATCACCGTGGGAGACGTCGTGCCGGGTAGCCGGACCGACGATCTCATTGCGCACCAGCAGACAGGCAACCCTGGCGAGGGAACACCCGCCGGGTGTGCGGAATTGTCGTTGATGCACGGCGACCTGGTCGTACCGACGAACACGCTGGCCGGCTCTGCCGGCATCGTCAACGTGGGCGAAGGAACCTACTACCCCTACAACGCCGAGGCGCTCGCCGACTTCACCGGCGTGGTGCTTTTCAGCTCCGTCTCGGCGGAATTCGACCAGCTCGCCCTGGTCAATTCCTATCCTCTCCTCGATCGAACCGAAGCCAGCGTGTTCGTCGACGGCAAGCCGATCACGCTGTCGTACGAGCGGGGTATCGATGCGGTCAGCGCCGTCCTGATGGCGGACAACCTCTACAACGAATACATCGTTTCGGAGAACATCGGCGCGCGAACGGACTGGGTAGTGACCTTCCCGACCAAGCATTTCCACGTCGATCCGTTCTACACCCCGATCGCCACTCCACCTTTCGTCGAGCCGTTCGACAAGGGCGAATCGAAGGTGGAGATCACCACCGCGATCTACGACCGCGAGGAAGGACACGCCTTCATCGACGACATCGGGGTACCGGTCGGCCGGAAACCGGACATACTGCCGTACGAGGTGAATGTGATCGATTGGCGCACGAGCACCGAAGCGAATGAATTGTCCGGCGTGTTCGGCTCGAAATTGCGCTCGAACCTGAAGCCCTGGGGCAACGATGGCTGGGCCAGACTGAATCTCGCCGCCGGCGACGGCGGCCATGCGCTGCCTCCCGACAAGTCGGGCAAGGTACTGTACGGCCTGCCCGCCATCGGTTTCATGGCGTACAACCTCATCAATGCGAACGCACAGCCCGGGAAGCTGGCCAACTACGGCGGTGTATTTCCGCATCGTACGACGAGCGCCTGCGGCACCCCGACGGGTACGCCGGAGCTGCCTTGCCATTGATGGCAGTGCGAGGGAGACCTCGCCCGGCTACCAGGCACTCCACCGCAAAGCCAGGGTCAGCCCGATGGCGGCGTAGACACCCGCCACGACGTCGTCGAGCATCACGCCGGTCCCGCCCTTCACGCGGCGGTCGGCCCACGATACCGGCCACGGTTTCCACACGTCGAACATGCGAAACAGCACGAAGCCCGCGAAGATCCACCACGGACTTCCGCCGAGCACGAGCAGCGGTGCCAGCGCGATCCATTGGCCGACGAACTCGTCCCAGACGATGACACCGGGATCCTCGATGCGCAGGATCGCGATGACGCGATTCGACGCCCAGATGCCGAGCGCGAATGCGAACCCTACGACGAGCGCGTAGAGCGCTATCGGCAATTCCCGCAATGCCAGCCACGGCACCAGAGCGGCAAGGGAACCGGCGGTGCCCGGGGCGACGGAACTCAGGCCCGATCCGAAGCCGCTGGCGATCCAGCCCGCCGGATCGCGCAGGATCGCCCGCTTCCGACCCGCGTCGAGCTTCATGCGAAATGGTTCCAGCCGCGGCGCGCGAGTGCGATCTCGCCGCCGCCGGCATCCAGCAGGCGCACGCCGTTGCCGGGAACGACGGTGCCGATGCGCGTCGCGCCGCAACCGATGCGGGCGAGATCGCGTTCGATGGCGGTCGCACGGTCCAGCGGCGCGGTGAACGCCAGTTCGTAGTCGTCGCCCCCTGCTGCCTGCAGCACGAGGCGCTCGTTCTCGTCGAATGCGGCCAACAGCGCCGACGAGGTCGGCAGGCAGTCGGCGACGAGCTCGATGCCGACGCCGCTGCGCGCGGCGATGTGACCGAGGTCGGCGAGGAGGCCGTCGGACACGTCGAGACAGGCCGTCGCGCTGTCGCGCAGCACGGCGCCGGCGGCGAGGCGCGGTGTGGGCCGCTCCAGTCGCATCACCAGGGCGTCGCGCACCTCGACGGGAATCTCCAGCAGGTGCGGCTGGCGCCGTTCGAGACAGGCCAGCCCCCCCGCGGCGTCGCCAATCGTGCCCGTGACGAATACCTGGTCGCCGACGCGCGCGCCGTCGCGGCGCAAAGCCCGATCGGGCGGCACGAAACCGTGCACGACGACGGTGACGCTAAGACGCCCGCTGGTGGTGTCGCCGCCGACGAGAGCGACGCGATGATGCGCGGCGAGCTCGGCGAAACCGTCGGCGAAATCGACGACGAAGGCGCGATCCGCGTTCGGCAGCGTCAGGGCGAGCAGCGCCCACGCCGGTGTCGCGCCCATGGCGGCAAGATCCGAGAGGTTGACCGCGAGCGCCTTCCAGCCGAGGTCGCGCGCGCTGGTCGAGGCCGGGAAATGCACGCCCTCGACCAGGGTGTCGGTGCTGACGACGAGGTCGTGGCCCGGCGGCGGCGCCAGGATGGCGGCATCGTCGCCGATGCCGAGACGCACGTCGTTGCGTTCCACCGCGCAACGCGCGCGGATCAGGTCGATCAGATCGAATTCGGCCATGTGTGCCTGCAACCCGGGCAATGCCAGCGAGGCGCATCGTTCCACAGCACAAGACTGCGGAACACGCCGGCTGGCTTGGCCGTCACGTGCACGCCGCCGCATCGCGGACATTCCGGCGCCTGCATCGCGGTACGGGACGGGTCATCGTCGACGTCGAGTTCGCCGCGGCGCATCGCTTCGAAAAGCGCTCTCGCCTGCGCCAGTTGCTCACCCGCGACGAGCACCCGCACGCCGCCGACCGCGATGCCGACGAGCGGATTCGCCTGCACGAGATGCGCGTCCGCGGCAATGGCGTGGATTCCCTCCGCCTGGAGGCGGGCCACGAGAATGTGCGCTTCGGTCGGTGCCGGCAGGGAAACGAGCGTGAGCATGTCGCCCCCCGCGTCCATCGCATCGACGCGGGCGTCGTCCGACGCTCCGTCCGGCAGCGCCACCTCGATGCCGCGTCGATCCAGCTCGGCCAGTGCCACGGCGCGCGCCGCATCGGTCAAATGCCCGGACCGCGCGCGACGCAGCAGTTCATCGTCCTCGAGCTGGGCGAAGGCTTCGACCAGCGAGGACGGCACTGTCGTCACGTCGACGTCCGCGCGCCGCGGTACTCGACGTCCCGCATCACGGCGGCGAGCTTGTCGAGCACGCCGTTGACGTAGGTGTGGCCGTGCTCGGAACCGAAGCGCTTGGTCGCTTCGACGGCCTCGTTGATCACGACGCGATACGGCACGTCGACGCGATGACGGAATTCGTAGGCGGCGATGCGCAGCGCGGCGCGCTCGATGGGATCGACGCGCTCGATGTCGCGGTCGAGGAACGGGGCGATCGCGGCGTCCAGGTCCTCGTGCTCGCGCTCGACGCCGCGCACGAGCCCCTCGAAGTACTCGAGGTCGGCGATCTGCATGTCCTGCTCGTGGCGGAACTGCGCGATCACGCCGTCGACGTGGGTGCCGCTGAGCTGCCAGGCATAGACCGCCTGGAGCGCGCGGCGGCGCGCACGCGAACGCGCGGCCAGGTCGATGCCGGTGGGATGATGCGATGAGCTCGTCACAGGTGTCTCCACAGGTCGGCCATTTCCAGAGCCGCGAGCGCGACTTCCTCGCCCTTGTTGCCGTGCGCGCCCCCGGCGCGTGCCTCGGCATCGGCGTGCCGTTCGACGGCCAGCACGCCGTTCAGCACCGGAATGCGGAAGTCCAGCGACACGCGCATCAGCCCTTCGGCACAACCATCGGCGACGTGCTCGTAGTGGCGCGTGTCGCCGCGCACCACGCAACCGAGAGCGAGGATGGCGGCCCGTTCGCCGCCCGCGGCCAGCTTCGCCGCGACCTGGGGGATCTCCCAGGCGCCGGGCACCCGCACGACGTCGATCGCCGCCTCGGCGACGCCGTGCTCGCGCAAGGCATGCACCGCTGCGTCGACCAGCGCATCGACGATGCGGGGGTTCCAGCGGCTCGCGACGATGGCGTAGCGGGCACCGGCGACGGCGCGCAGTTCTCCGGAAAAGGTGGACATAGTCAAGAATTCGATTTCGCGGCGCGCAGTGTAACCGACACCGCCGCAGTCCGTGGCGGCGGGCGGGATCAGGCGGGAGGAGCGGAGCCTTCGTCGTAGCCGACGACCTCGATGCCGAAGCCGGCGAGACCGACCAGCTTGCGCGGCGTGCCGAGCACGCGCAGGCGACGCACGCCCAGGTCGGCGAGGATCTGTGCGCCGAGGCCGAGGCGGCGCCACTGGGTGTTCGTCGGCCCTTCGGAAGCGGGCGCTTCCGCCGCCGGCGTGCCGCGGAGGCGGCCGAACAGGTCGTCGGCATCCCCGTCGCCGGCGAGCACCACGACCACGCCCCGCCCTTCGCGCGCGACGCGCCGCAGCGCGGCAGTCACGGTCAGGCCGAGATCCTCTCGCACGAGGTGCAGCACGTCGGACAAGGTATTGCGCACGTGGACGCGCGTCAGCACCGGGTCGCCGTCGGCAACGTCGCCGCGCACGAGCGCGAAATGCGGCTCGCGTGCGAGCAGGTCGCGGTACGCGACCATGCGGAAGCGCCCGAACTCGGTGTCGACCTCGCTCTCGTGCACGCGTTCGACGCTCTTCTCGGTTTCGAGGCGATAGCGGATCAGGTCGGCGATCGTGCCGATCTTGAGGCCATGCTTCGCCGCGAACGCCTCCAGCTCCGGCCGGCGCGCCATCGTGCCGTCCTCGCTGAGCACCTCGACCAGCACGCCGGCCGGCTCCAGTCCTGCCAGCGCGGCGAGATCGCACGAAGCCTCGGTATGGCCGGCACGCGCGAGCACGCCGCCGGGCTGCGCGGTCAGGGGAAAGATGTGACCCGGCTGCACGATGTGCTGCGGGCCGGCATCCGATCGCACCGCAGTCAGGATCGTGTGCGCGCGATCGTAGGCCGAAATGCCGGTGGTGACGCCTTCGGCGGCCTCGATCGACACGGTAAAGTTGGTGTGGTGCGGCGAGGTGTTGGTGTCGACCATCGGCTTCAGGCCGAGCTGCCGGCAGCGCGCACGCGTCATCGACAGGCAGATCAGCCCCCTGCCTTCGCGCGCCATGAAGTTGATGTCCTCGGGCCGCACCTTCTCGGCCGCCATGACGAGATCGCCTTCGTTCTCGCGGTCCTCGTCGTCGACGATGACGACCATGCGGCCGGCGCGGATGTCGGCGAGGAGTTCGGGGATCGTGGAAAAGCCCATGTCCGTGCTCTATTGAGAAGTGCGGCCATGGATGGCCGCTTCTTGATCTTCGCGATCATGGACGATCGCAAACCTTTCGAGGTAACGCGCCATCAGGTCGACTTCGATGTTCACCGCATCGCCGGCCTTGCGCGCACCGAAGGTGGTGACCGCCAGCGTGTGCGGGATCAGCGTGACACCGAAGGTGTCGGCGTCGACCGCATTCACGGTGAGGCTGGTGCCGTCGACGCAGACCGAGCCCTTGACCGCGATGTAGCGTGCGAGCGGCGCCGGCACACGGAACATCCATCGCTGGGAACCTCCGTCGTCGTCGACGCGCGCGACGCGTCCGATCCCGTCGACATGGCCCGATACGAGGTGCCCGCCGAGGCGATCGGCAAGACGCAGGGCTTTCTCGAGATTCACCGCATCGCCGGCGGCGAGCGTGCCGAGCGTAGTCAGGCGCAGCGTTTCGGCCGATACGTCGGCGGTCCAGCGCGTATCGTCGATCGCCACGACGGTCAGGCAGACGCCGGCGACCGCGATGCTGTCGCCGAGGGCGACATCGGCGAGGCCGAGCGCCCCGGCATCGATGACGAGGCGCGCGTCGCCACCGCGCGCCTCGCGCGAAGCGACATGCCCGACCGCCTGGACGATTCCCGTGAACATGGACTACTCCGCAAAGGTATTCGATGGCCGCATCAGCAGGCGCAGGTCCTCGCCGACCTGCCGGCGATCGACCGTGCGCAACCGCCAGCGCGCCGACATGGCGCTCAAGGCGGGCAGCGCCAGCAACGGGCGCGCCGAGTCGCCGAGAAGCAACGGCGCGACATACAGCAGTACCTCGTCGACCAGGCCCGCGGCGAACAAGGCGCCGCAGAGCGTCGGCCCGGCCTCGACCTGCAGCTCGTTGGCACCGCGCCGGCCAAGTTCGGCCAGCGCCTGCGCTAGATCGAGGCCGTCGCCGCGCGTTTCAACCACGGCCAGTTCAGCGTGCTCGAAACCCGCATGCGACGGCCGGACTCCAGGCGCATGGAATACCAGCGTGGGCGCGCTGCCGTCGAGCACGTGTGCCGCGGCCGGCGTGCGCAGCTCGCGGTCGAGCACGACGCGCAGCGGCGGCGGGAGAAACGACTCGCTGCCGGAATCCTCATCGCAGGACCGGTACGCCGGAACGACGCCGTTCCCGGGTTCGAAGCCGCGCTCCCGGCGGGAATCGGATTCGAGGCGCACGGTCAAGCGCGGATCGTCGGCGAGGACGGTGCCGCTGCCGGTCAGGATCGCCGAACTGCGCGCACGCCAGCGTTGCACGTCCGCTCGCGCGGCTTCGCCGGTAATCCACTTCGACTCGCCGTTCGCGAGTGCCGTACGGCCGTCGAGGCTCATCGCGAGCTTCACACGCACCCACGGACGCCCGTGCTCGACGCGCGAGAAGAATCCGCGATTGAGCTCGCGCGCCGCTTCGCGCATCAGACCCGACTCGACCGCGATGCCGGCCGCGCGCAGCCGCCCGACCGCGCCGCCTTCGCGCTGGAACGCGTCCTCGCTCGCGATCACGACACGTGCGACCCCCGCGGCGACCAGGGCGTCCGCGCAGGGCGGCGTACGGCCCTGAAGGCCGCAGGGTTCGAGTGTCACGTAGGCCGCAGCCCCCTGCGCACGCGCACCGGCAGCGCGCAGGGCGAACACTTCGGCATGCGGACCGCCGGCGCGCCGGTGCCAGCCTTCGCCGACGACCTCTCCGCCGCGCGCGATCACGCAGCCGACGCGCGGATTGGGCTGCGTCGTGGACAGGCCGCGCTCGGCGAGGCGCAGGGCACGGGCCATGTGGGCGTGATCAATGGCGCTGAATCCGCTCACGATCGGGAGGGGACCACTGTCGAGGCACGCATCCGCCGCCTCAACGCTTCTTGCCTTGCGCCGACACCGTCGCGTCCCCGAGCAGGGGAATCTGCATGCCCTCGATCGTCGGCAGGTCGCGCTCCAGCCGCTCGATTTCCTCGCGGAATGCCTGCACGTCCTCGAAGCTGCGGTAGACGGAGGCGAAACGCACGAAGGCGACCTGATCGAGCTTCTTGAGGGCGCGCATGACGAGCTCGCCGACCTGCCGCGACGGCACTTCCCGTTCGCCGCTCTTGCGCAGGTCGTCGATGACCGCGCGCATCGCGGCATCGACGGCATTGCTCGACACCGGACGCTTGTGCAGCGCCAGGTCGAAGCTCGTCCGCAGCTTGCGATCGTCGAAAGGCTCGCGGCGACCGTCGTTCTTGATCACCGCCGGCAGCTTGATCTCGGCGGTTTCGAAGGTATTGAACCGCTCGCCGCACTGCTCGCACTCGCGACGGCGGCGGATCGTCGCGCCGTCGTCGGACACGCGCGAGTCGATCACGCGGGTGTCTTCGTGCTGGCAGAAGGGGCAGTGCATCAAGAAGCCGGGGCCGGGGGTCGGGGATCGGAGATTCGGGAAAGCGAGGATGCGAACACGAACGGCGTCGCCGCAGACGAGCCCATGCCGCCTTTGCGCGGCCTGGCCGGACTTCTTCCGACGCCCGGATCCCGGATCCCGATGCCCGGTTCCTCAGCCATACACCGGATACTTCCTGCATTGCGCCGTCACCGCCTCGCGCACCCTCGCGATGACGTTCGCGTCGTTCGGCGCGTCGAGCACGTCGGCGATCCAGTTCGCGAGGTCGACGCAATCCTGCTCGCCGTAACCGCGGGTGGTCACGGCCGGCGTACCGATGCGCAGCCCCGAGGTCACGAACGGCTTCTGCGGATCGTTCGGAACGGCATTCTTGTTGACCGTGATGTGGGCCTGGCCGAGCGCGGCCTCCGCGTCCTTGCCGGTCACGCTCTTGCCGATCAGGTCGATCAGCATCAGGTGGTTCTCGGTACCGCCGGAGACGATCTTGTAGCCGCGCGCAATCAGCGTCTTCGCCATCGCCTGCGCGTTCTTCACGACCTGCGCCTGGTAGGTCTTGAACGACGGATCGAGTGCCTCCTTGAACGCCACCGCCTTGGCCGCGATGACGTGCATCAGCGGACCGCCCTGCAGGGCCGGGAACACGATCGACTGCAGCTTCTTGACGAGGTCGTCCGTCGGATTCTTCGCCAGCACGATGCCGCCGCGCGGTCCGCGCAGGGTCTTGTGCGTGGTCGAGGTGACGACGTGCGCGTGCGGCAGCGGACTCGGATACACGCCGGCAGCGATCAGGCCGGCGACATGCGCCATGTCGACGAACAGGTAGGCACCGACCGAGTCGGCGATCTGGCGCATGCGCGCCCAGTCGACGACCTGCGAATACGCGCTGAAGCCGGCGACGACCATCTTCGGCTTGTGCTCGGTGGCGAGGCGCTGCACCTCGTCGTAGTCGATCAGGCCGTCGTCGTTCACGCCGTACTGCACCGCGTCGAACAGCTTGCCGGACAGGTTGACCTTGGCGCCGTGCGTCAAATGGCCGCCATGGGCGAGGCTCATGCCGAGGATCGTGTCCCCCGGACTCAGCAGCGCGAAGTAGACGGCCTGGTTCGCCTGCGAGCCGGAATGCGGCTGCACGTTCGCGTAGTCGGCGCCGAACAACTGCTTCACGCGCTCGATCGCGAGGTTCTCGGCGACGTCCACGTACTCGCAGCCGCCGTAGTAGCGCTTGCCCGGATAGCCCTCGGCGTACTTGTTGGTCAGGACACTGCCCTGCGCTTCCAGAACGCGCGGGCTGGCGTAGTTCTCCGACGCGATCAGTTCGACGTGATCCTCCTGGCGGCGGCGCTCATCGGCGATCGCCTGGGCGAGTTCGGGGTCGAAGCCGTCGATGCGCGAATCCTTGGGGAACATGTCTGAACCTGTAGCGGAGGCGAGAAACGACAATGTTACCGCGTCGCGATGGGATTTATGCCGCGGCGGACATGGCTTTTGGTGCTTTCCGACCCCCACGGCATGACGTGCCGGGCCGGGATCGGCGATAATCGAACATTCCCCTTTCCCACCCGCCCCGGCTCGCACCCGCAGCCGGCGGTCGGTCCGTACGGAGCCTGTGCATGTCCCAGTACATCTACACCATGATCGGCGTCAGCAAGGTCGTGCCGCCGAAGCGCCAGATCATCAAGGACATCTCGCTGTCG
Organism: Rhodanobacteraceae bacterium UBA703; assembly: GCA_002297645.1. Lineage (GTDB taxonomy): Bacteria > Pseudomonadota > Gammaproteobacteria > Xanthomonadales > Rhodanobacteraceae > Dokdonella_A. The sequence goes on from DBMH01000259.1 coordinate 13,867, forward strand.
TTCTTTCCCGGCGCGAAGATCGGCCTGCTCGGCCTGAACGGCGCGGGCAAGTCGACCGTGCTGAAGATCATGGCCGGCGTCGACACCGACTTCCAGGGCGAGGCGCGCCCGCAGCCGGGCATCAAGGTCGGCTATCTCGCGCAGGAGCCGCAGATCGATCCGGACAAGACCGTGCGCGAAGCGGTCGAGGAAGGCGTTTCGGAAGTGCTCGACGCGCAGAAGCGCCTCGAGGAGGTCTATGCCGCGTACGGCGAGGAAGGGGCCGACTTCGACAAGCTCGCCGCCGAACAGCAGCGCCTGGAGAACATCCTCGCCGCCTCGGATGCGCACGCGCTCGAACGCCAGCTCGAAGTCGCCGCCGACGCGCTGCGCCTGCCGCCGTGGGACGCCGTGGTCGGCAAGCTGTCCGGCGGCGAGAAGCGCCGCGTCGCGCTGTGCCGCCTGCTGCTGTCCAAGCCCGACATGCTGCTGCTCGACGAACCCACCAACCACCTGGACGCCGAGTCGGTCGAGTGGCTGGAGCAGTTCCTGCACCGCTTCCCGGGCACCGTGGTGGCCATCACCCACGACCGCTACTTCCT
>DBMH01000001.1 GCA_002297645.1 Rhodanobacteraceae bacterium UBA703
CGCGACCAGGCCGCCACCGGCCGCCAGCGTCACCGCGTAGCGGCCGCCGTCCACCAGCGGCAGCCAGGCGCTGCCGCCGTAGTCGGCGTCGACCAGCGCGACGCGCTGCGGCATCTGCCGCAGCAGCGGGAACGGGTCGATCAGGCCGGGACGACCGAGCGCGTGCACGCTGTGCGGTCCGGAGCGCGCCTGCTCGACGTCGTGCCAGCGTCCGCCGATGCGGTCGAGCCGGTACAGCGGCGGCGCGCCGAATACGACCGCGCGCGGCGTCCATTTGACGATGCGCGCGTCGAGCTGCCAGTCGTCGCCGTCGATCTCGACGTCGCGGCGCGTGCCGTCCGGCGTCGTCACGGCGACCGCGTAGCGTTGCGGCGCCAGGCGGTGCGCTTCGATCGTCGCGACCAGCGCTTCCGCCGTCAGGCGATGCCAGCCGACCAGGCCGAGCCCGCCGAGGGCGCCGAGCAGGGCCAGCAGCAGGAACACGAGGCTCCACAGCGTGCGATGCGCGGCCGAGAACCTGCGCCGCTCGCGCCAGCGGCGCCGCGCGCCGCGCAGCTGCGCGATCGCGAGGAGGAGGCACAACGCGGCGAACACGGCCAGCACGGTCGGGAGGGACGTCGGCATCATGCCGGCCAGCATAGCGCCCCACGGCTATACTGCGGGCACGCCCCATGCCGGATCCCGCCATGTCTCGCATCCTCGTCCGCCTCGCTCCGCTCCTGTTGTCCGCCCTGCTGCTCGCGGGCTGCGGCAACAAGGGCGACCTGGTCAAGCCCGCGCCGCAGAAGCCGGCGGCCGAGCAGGGCGCCGGCCGGCACTGATCGCGACGTCCGCATGGCGCTCCGCTTCACGAAGATGCACGGTGCCGGCAACGACTTCGTCGTCGTCGACTGCCGCACGCGGCCGCTCGGGCTCGATGCCGATGCGATCCGTCGCCTCGGCGACCGCCATTTCGGCGTCGGCTTCGACCAGCTGCTGACCATCGAAGCGTCGCGCGATCCGACCTGCGCGTTCGCCTACGGCATCTGGAACACCGACGGCACCACGTCCGGCCAATGCGGCAACGGCCTGCGCTGCGTCGCGCGCTGGCTCGCCCGCGATGGCGCGCTCGGTGAAGGAATGACGCGGCTCGAAAGCCCGTCAGGGCCGGTCGCGGTCGAGCTGCTCGCCGGCGGCGGCGTGCGCGCCAACATGGGCGAGCCGCGCTTCGCGCCTTCCGTGATCCCGCTTCGCGTCGATGCCGAAACCGATCCCTACATGCTGGACGTCGACGGCGATCCGGTCGCGGTCGGCGCCGTGTCGATGGGCAATCCGCACGCGGTGCTCGAAGTCGATGCCGTCGCCGATGCGCCGGTAGCCGCGCTCGGTCCGCGCATCGAGCACGCCGCGGCATTCCCCAACCACTGCAACGTCGGCTTCGCCGAGGTCCTCGCACGCGATGCGATCCGCCTGCGCGTGTGGGAGCGCGGCGTCGGCGAAACGCTCGCCTGCGGCAGCGGCGCCTGTGCCGCGGTCGCAGTGCTGCGGCGTCGCGGCCGGGTCGACGCCGACGTGCGCGTCGCGCTGCCGGGCGGCGATCTCGTGATTCACTGGGAAGGGCCCGGGCACGACCTGTGGATGAGCGGCCCCGCAGCCTTCGTGTTCGAGGGCGAATACCCCGTCTGAAGAAGCGCAACGAGGAAACCATGAGCGAACTCAGCGTCAAGGAAGGTCTGAACGCGATGGACGTCGCGAGCTATCTGCGCCGCCATCCGGACTTTCTCAACGGATTCCCGGATCTGGCGATGGCGCTGGTGCTGCCGCGCGAGCAGGGCTCGGCGGCCTCGCTGGCGAGCTATCAGCTCGAGGTGCTGCGCGACAAGAATCGCGATCTCAACCGGCGCCTGCAGGAGCTGATCGAGATCGCGCACGAGAACGAGACGCTGATGGTGCGCGTGCACACGCTGACGCTGGCGCTGATGCGCGCGTCGACGTTGCCGGAAACCGCGAACGCGGTCGTCGCGGCGCTGACCGAGGACTTCCACACCGATCTGGTGCGGCTCGTGCTGTTCCGCGCCGACCCCGACCTGCCGGCGGCCGACTGGCTGATCGCCGAGCCGGCAGGGCCGGCCGCGATGCCCGTGTTCGCCGAATTCTTCCGGCGCGCCGAGCCGCTGTGCGGGCGCGTGCAGCAGGAAAAGCTGGATGCGCTGTTCGGCGACAAGGCCGGGGCGGTGCGCTCCACCGTGCTGCTGCCGATCGAGTCGCTCGGTCTGCTCGCGATCGGCAGCCACGACGAGAACCGCTTCCATCCCGGCATGGGCACGGTGTTCCTGAAGCTGATCGCCGAGGCCGTCGCCACCGCGATCGGGCGTTTCCGCACCTGACGTGGACGCCATGCTGGCCGGCCGCATCGACGGTTTCCTCGCCTATCTGCGCGGGGAGCGCGGCTACTCGCCCAGCACGGTCGAGCACTATGCGCACGGCCTCGCGCGACTGGCCGAGTACGCCGAGGAACTGGGCCTGGCGCGCTGGAGCGAGCTCGAGGGAGACCAGGTGCAGTCGCTGCTCGCGCGCGAGCACCGCCAGCGGGGGTATTCGCCTTCGACGCTGCGCGCGCTCGCCTCGGCCTGGCGAAGCTTCTTCCGCTGGCTTGCGCGCGAGGGCGAGGTGACGACGAATCCGGCGCTTGGCCTGCGTACGCCGAAACTGCGGCGCAAGCTGCCGCAGGTGCTCGACGCCGACGAGATGGCGCAACTGGTCGAATTGCCCGGCGACGATGCGGAGGCCGTGCGCGACCGCGCCTTGCTGGAGCTGCTGTACTCGAGCGGACTGCGCGTGTCCGAACTCTGCGGCGTGCGCTGGCGCGATTTCGATTCGGACGGCGCCATGCTGCGCGTGACCGGCAAGGGCTCGAAGACGCGCCTCGTCCCGGTCGGGTCGAAGGCGCGGGCGGCGCTCGTCGCGCTGCGCGAACAGGACCGCTGCGGCGACGACGACCCGCTCGTACGCGGCGCGCGCGGCGGCCCGCTGACGCCGAACGGCGT